>DAOVQH010000269.1 GCA_030628755.1 Candidatus Cloacimonadota bacterium
AGAGATCAATAGAAAGTAAAGACCGCATCGTAGTGGGTGTGAACGAATTTATAGCAGAAGAAAAAATTAAACCTGAACTTTTGAAAGTTAATCCGGTAATCGGTGAAAACCAGTGTAAAAAGCTGAAGCAAATTAAAAGTGAACGGAATAATGAGGTCGTGAAAGCAAAACTCGAAGCTGTCCGAAAGGCTGCAAATTCCAAAGATAACCTGATGCCACATATCCTGGATGCTGTGAAGGTTTATGCCACACTTGGCGAAATTTGTGGAGTGCTTAGAGAAGAATTTGGCGAATATAAAGAGAGTGTGATATTTTAGCTCACCAGCCGTCGTCAAGACTATGGCTTGGCAAGCGGATTTGCACGGATAAACACGGATAAGAAAAACTAAAAAATAGCAACCACTTTTTTCCCATTAGACCCAATTTTATTATTTCTCTTTAATGTGCTATCAAACAATATCTGACCGGATTTCCTGTTCACAATTCGATAAACTCTCTGAAATCCTTGTTCAGTACCATATTTCCAATGATTAATTTCTTTTCTTAATTCCTCTAATTGGGTTAATCGTTCAATTTTAGTTAATGAAAGCCAATATAACAAATTGCTTTCGTCTTTTCCCTTTTTGACAATTCGAATTCGTTTTTTCACCTTATTTTCCTGATTCTCATTAATCAAAATGAAATTGTATTAAAGAGTCAAGTTATTTGATTTTTCAATGATGGAGAACCTTGAAAAAGTTTATAAGTGTTTTCTTCCTGCTGAACTTTTTCAACGGTTTTTATTCATCCGTTTCATCATTGATTCCAACCGTTGAAAAGGTCTATTTGAAAGAATTCCTCTGCAGGTAACCGTTTTCAAGGTCTTATTACAATTCCAACAGATCAATTGATTCAAGCGATTTATCTCTCATTCAATTCCTGAATCAATTCACTAATATTAGAATAACCATAAACCCAATGTTTCGAGCGTTTCTGTTTAATATCCGTTCCCATGATCAGAACCGAGTTTTTTACTGAATGGTCGAGATTTCGGGAATAATTCAATCCTTTGAAAAAAGATAAATTCACAGTCATTCCGGATTTTATTTCAATTGGAACGGGACCTATTTCACTATCATAAATCAAATCAACTTCATTACCATTACTATCCCTGAAATAATAAAAATCATTGGGCTTGCCTGTATTAAACCTGTTTTTTAGAAATTCTCCAGCAACATAAGTCTCGAATATTTCTCCTCTCAAAGGATGATTCAAAAGCTGTTCCAGAGTTTTAATCCTTAAAAGATAACAAACTAAACCGGTATCGAAAAAATATAATTTCGAAGATTTCACGATCCGTTTATTAAAATTTTTATGATAAGGTTGAATTAGAAATATTATATAACTTGCTTCCATAATGGAAATCCATTTTTTTACTGTTTTATGATCGATACCAAGCGCATTTCCAATGCTTGTTAAATTAATTATTTGTCCTGTCCTGCCGGCACATAATTGCATAAATTTTAGAAATACATTCATATATTGAAGATTGGAAATATTTCTGATATCCTTTTGAATATATGTTTCCAGATAACCGGACATAAAGAAATCGGGAGGAATTTTCTTATCGAATATTCGTGGATAAAAACCGGAAAAGAGAACCTGTTCGAGAGGAACTACTTTGTTCTGATAAAGTTCAAAATATGAAAAAGGTAATAGTTTCAGAATCCCGGTGCGACCAGCAAGAGATTGTGAAATCGATTTCATATAACTGAACTGGTTGCTACCTGTTAGAATGAACATTCCGGATTTGTTTTTTTCATCGACTATTGTCTGAATATAGGAAAAAAGTTCAGGAGTATGCTGCACTTCATCCAGTATGGTTTTATCCCTGAACTGTGACAGAAACCTGCGAGGATCGGTTAAAGCAAATTCCCTTGTATCAGGATCTTCAAGATTAACATAACTATATTTCGGAAAAGTAGCTCTTGTCAGAGTTGTTTTACCGGATTGCCTGGGTCCGGTAATAGTAACAATTGGAAAGTATTTTGCTAATTCTTTTAAAGTCGATTTCATTTCTCGTTTAATCATCATAACCTCTGTTGTCAATTTTACAAGGAGCAATAAGTTGTCAAATTTATTATGATATATGGGAATGGTATTCCCAAATAGCATAATATTATGTTCCACGTATTTTGGAAACTTTACACTAGAAGTGTTCTTATCATTCCTAAGCTTCTGCTTGGGAATGGAATATTTTGAGAAGTTTCTACTTCGTAATGGAAGCAGAAGCTTCCATAGTTAATGTATTACGAAGCGGAAGCTTCGTAAGGAGAGAAAAAAGGTTTCTTTCGAAAAATTTTTCAGATTGACCCTTTCAAGGTTAATATACAACCAGAGAATTTTCCCGCTTCCCAAATCGATCGATGCTGCACCATCAGCACCTCTGAAGAATTTATCTTGGCTGAAAAAGGTGTTATCTACTTCAAACACTTCCATATCTTCTATCTGAAATGTATCTTGAGATTGTGCTTTTAGAAAACTTAGGAAAAGGATTAATATGATTGATATATGTGTTTTCATACTACTTCTCATTGCGGTCAACGGACAGCTATAAATTTCCGGCGGGCATTTTATCCCACAAACTTATCTGCCCAAAGTATCGTTTATTTATTGTAATTCGTTTCATTTTAGCATTTTCCGCCCGCTTGAATTTATAGCATGTTAGAGAGCGTTTTATCAATCATGGTATTTATAATAGTTATTTTGGTCATATAGTATTTTCTTTGAATTTTCGTAACATTCCAGCAATAATATTTATTGCAGGAACTTTATCCATATACCTTTTATATTCATCACCATATTTTTCAATCAATAGTTTATCTTCTCTTTTAAAGCCGAGGTAAATAAGTAATATTCCCGGTATACCAAGAACAACAAAAATCCAATGAGGATATAGCAAGGGAGTAGCAATAAATATTGACAAAATCCCACCTGTATATTGAACATGCCTAATAATTGAATAGAATCCGCTTGTTACTAATGAATTTGTATTAACATAAGATTTTCCCTTGCGAACATTCCCTTTCGATTTTAAATATATGAAAGGATAAATCACTAAAATCATTCCAATAGACCAGAAAATAATCCCTAAAATGCTTAATATATTATTTCCATGTGGTTCAATAAGTTTTAATAATACCAGTGGATTTAAAGGAAAACATAATATCATTAATAGATAAGCTATAAAATCCAAATAATGATATTTATATGTTTTTCCCACTTTTAAATGCTCTCTAACGTTTTACGGATAAAAGAAGTTGCCGAAGGCAATTTGGGCAAAGGGTAGCGAAGCCTTTTATCCGCCGTTATACGACGTACCCTCTCAACAATTACTATTTACTAGTTCAGCAATTTCTTTTGCTATCTCTTCGACTGTGTGTGTCGTTGTGCTTCTAGCAACTTTATCTGCAAGAGAAGGACTAAAATCTAATAGCTCTTTTTTTGTAATATTATGCCATATCGGAAGGATTATCTGTTCGCCTGAAACTGCTTTTGAAACAATTCCATCAAGTTCATAATTTGTCCAACCTTTTTTAAAGAAATCCTTTGAAAGCACAACAATACCAAACCGACTATTAGCTAGCCCCTTGTCAATCTTCTTCCTTAAACTATCTCCGATTTTTAATTCAAATTCATCATACCATATACTTAAACCAACTTTTTTTAAGGCATGCGCTAATGGCCGAACAACTTCATCCTTGTCTTCAGAAGCATGC
>DAOVQH010000273.1 GCA_030628755.1 Candidatus Cloacimonadota bacterium
ACAGTCCTGACATTGATCTCGTTCCTAACGTCTATTCTCGTCACATAGCTCCCGCTATGTGATGTTAAACAGAGAAAGTCAGAAAATATTTCCCTTTTATCTATCGGAGATACTGGAAATTTAAAAAATGTAGCCAGCGAGTCCTCTCGCGGAATATTATTACTTTATTCATTCCGTCAGGGGACTGACGAACTACATAATAAACAATCAAAATAAGAGGTAATATGTGTGGAAGATTCGCTTTATACACTAGTTTTCAATCAATAAAAGAATACGCAGATATACTTGCAGAACTCGAAGAACTGGAAGCAAATTATAATGTCGCTCCGGGTCAGAATATACCTATCATTCTGAGGAAAAATGATGGCAATTATCTTGAACTATTCAAATGGGGACTTATTCCATTCTGGGCTAAAGACCCACAAATTGGTTACAAAATGATAAACACCCGTGCTGAAACCATAAATGAAAAACCAAGTTTCAAATATGCTTTCCAAAAACGAAGATGCCTGGTCCCTGCCAATGGATTTTATGAATGGAGAAAAAAAGACAAGCAGCCATTTTATATCCATCTGAAAGAAAGGAAACTTTTTACTTTCGCAGGGATCTGGGAAAATTGGAAATCACCTGAAGGTGAATTTATCCAAACCTGTTCAATAATAACAACTTCTGCCAATGATACATTGGAAAATATTCATAACAGGATGCCGGTAATACTGCCAAGAAATAGTGAAATGGACTGGCTTTCAAACGAAGATCAGAATGTACTGAAAAATTTACTTAGACCATATCCTGCTGATGAAATTTCTTTCTTTAAAGTCTCACATAACGTAAATTCAGTGAAAAACAATCAACCTGAACTTATAAATCCTATTGTTTAAATTTAAAAACAATCTTTGACTATTTGAAAAAGGGGTTCGTTTGAACCCTGAAATTGCTTTCCCAACTGGAAAGTTGGGATAGAGATTTGTGAAAAACAGATTATTAATCGATTGGCGATTAATCAATTCCAAAAAATTTGACTTTAAAATCAACTTTTCTATTTTTACTTTGAATTTTTTAGAATTCTTTGGTCAGTCTCATTTTCGACCTGACAGGTCGAGTTACAAAAAAGGGAATTATGATAACTTTTAAATTCGTTGGCTTTGATGAAAACCTTATCCAAAAGGTAATTGTGGAGAATCAGGATAGTTCATGCCTGCTGCTCTTCCCCACTCAAGCCAGCAAAAAAGAAGCGAAGAAGTTATTCCTGAAGAATTGGAATTTCATTGAAAGCGATTTTCTAACCATGGATGAGTGGAAAGAGTTATTATTTCCAACCACATTTCCCATCCTGAAAGAAGAAAAACGGTCCCTGATGTTCTACAAAGCTCTATCTAAAGATGATAAAGAATTTTTTAATACTGGCAGTTATTTCCAATCCATTGAGCTTTCTAACAATTTTTTTAATTTCTGGGAAGAAATAATGGAAGAACAAATTCCTGATGAAAACATCGAACAAGTTCTTTCCTATAAACAGAGTGCCGGTAATTGGCAGTTAGAAACTTTTGAACAAATGAAAAAGATAAAAACTCGATATTATCGTCTTCTACAGAAAGAAAAGTTCACCGACAAAATCTTTCTTCATAACATCGATGAGATACAGGCCGATACAAAACTTAGCAGGATAGTAGTGGTGAACCAGTTTTATTTTACAACCCTGGAAAAAGAGATATTAAACAAATTCAACAAAAAAGTTCTGGTCTATTTACAACTTCCGGAGAGCGTTTTTGATAAAGGTGAATTGGCTGTTCTGGATAATTTCGATGCATCGATGATCAAACCGCATCTGAAAAAAAAAGTGAAAGTTTTTCATTCTACAGAACAATTTCAGATGATTTCTGATCTTTTATCCGAACTTGAACCGAATAAAAAAAACACGATCATCGATTTCAGATTCGGTCTTCAACCCTATTCAGGTTTTCTTTCTCACCTCTTTTTCTCGATCTCAAATACAATTCCATTCACAAACACAGCGATTTTCAGGTTTTTACAGATCACGTTGAATCTCTTGAACTCAATAGTCTGGGAAGGCAAGCCGTTTGTGATATCTATACAGCAGGTTCTAAATGCAACCCTTTCCGATGAATTTCTATCCTGTTTTGGGCAGGAAAAAACCAGACGGGAGCAGATCCGAACATTCCTGTTTGAACTAATTGAAAACGATTTCCAATATCTTGATCTTGAATATTTCCTCCAAAATGAAAATGAATTTAAAAACGAATTTGAGCAGCTTTTCAAGTTTCTACAGAAAACACAAAATATTAAAAGCATCAAAACATTGATCGAATTCATAAATACTGAAATTGATATTGAGAAACTGGTAGCAGAAGAAAGCAGAAAAACCGACATTATAAAAGTATTTTATGAGCTTCTTGCTGACTTTGCATCTATAGAAGATATCGGCATTATTCCCGATTGGAGATCGATTTTCTCCGGCAGCATCACAACTAATATTCTACAACTTTTCCTGGATTATATGAAATCAAAACAGACCAGGTATGAGTTGGACGAAGTTGCAGAAAACCGGATTCAGATCACATCTCTTCAAGATTCCCGGAACCTCAATTTTGAAAATGTTTATGTACTTAATGTTATTGAAGGAATTCTGCCGGCTGCTAAACATGCTCAATTCCTACTTTCCGAAAATCAAAGAAGCAAATTGGGATTGAAAACATACGAAGATATTAAATTACGTGATAAATATTATTTCTATCGGTTATTAGCCTGCTGCGATAATGCTATAGTTTTCACGCGCAGTCATCTGGAAGAAAATATCGAGGTCAGCTCATTCATCGAAGAATTAAAATTATATGACCTGGTGGAAGAAACCGATAAGTCCGCTGAGAAGAACAATCTGTATGAACAGACTTTTTCTTCCCTGCTTAAGAAAAATGAATATCCGCTTCCCAATGTTGATAAAATCTCATCTGATTTCTTTACAATCCCGCACGAGCAAAGCGATTTCCCGGATAAAAAATTAGCTCTCAGCTTTTATAAATGGGATAAATTGAAGAAGAATCCATTTGAGTATTACATTGAGCATATTGCAGGTTTAAAAGCACGTAACCCGCAAGTTTTGAACGACTTTAGCAGCAAATTGATCGGCACGATATCGCACTCGATCTTCGCTCTTATCTGGAATCGCTTGATAGAGATTTATCAAGGTAACACGATCCATCACAATTTTATGTATAATACGAAAAACTATGTTGAGCAGGCTGTTGAACATTTCCTGAAATACAATAAAAAGCTTAAATATCTTTCGCCACATAATTATTCTGAAAATTATTTCAGGAATATCTTCATCCCGATCCTGAAAGACGGAATTGCAAATTTCTTCTACCGTCTTCATAATGATCTACAATTCACAGATAAAAGTATCTCTGTGTTTCCTGAAACCGGAGAAGTAACGCAAAAGAAATTCTTTGATCTGGATGAGATCGAAATTTCTCTTCGTGGTAGACCAGACCTTCGCATCCACACTTCCGATGATGAACTGTATATTTTCGATTACAAAACCGGAAGTAGTAGTGTTAAAAAAGTTAAAAAGTATAATGAACAATTACAGTTTTATGAATTTATAAACTATCTCATCGAATCACCGGAATTTGAAAATAAACTTACGTCCTATCTGTTCTTTATTGAAGAGAAA
>DAOVQH010000063.1 GCA_030628755.1 Candidatus Cloacimonadota bacterium
AACTTGCCAAATTTTTGTTATCCTTCTGAACATAATACTCCGCCGCTCTGCGTTTAATTCAACCTTTCTGACGCAGGAGCGTCGAGTTCTTCATTCCCACGCAGACCTGTATAAATAATAAGATTTAACAGGTTAAAGAGCGTGGGAACGAGTTGATATCGAGCAGGCTGCTCGATTTACGGAGTTTACCCCGTTAGATAAAAATATATGGTAAGAATTCTTGAAAATGTATGAATTATCTTACGGGGTTTACGGATGGACTATAATTAATGAATACAGAAAAAGGATTCTTATAAATTATTGAATATTCTATTTTTTATTGACGATAAATTAACTTCTAAATAAAAGGATAATCCTTGAAGGAGGAAGTAGATGAAACATACACATTATACAGATATTCCTTTAGAAGAAGTTGCCATCGATGGTGCACGTAAAACAAAAATGCGCTGGCTTGTTTCTCAGAAAGATGGAGCGCCTAATTTTGCAATGAGATTATTTGAAGTTGAACCAGGTGGTTTTACACCTTACCATTCTCATAGCTGGGAACATGAGAACTTCATATTGGAAGGTAAGGGTGCTCTGGTTACTGAAGATGGTGACATACCTTTCAAACCGGGTGATGTTATCTATGTTGAACCCCATATGAAACATAATTATAAAAATACAGGAGATAAAGTACTCAAGTTTCTTTGTATTATTACCCTTGAGAAACTCAGAAAAGTAGAAAAGAAAACGGTTAATCCTTTTGCTACTGGAACAGCGAATAATTGCTGAGTTCAAATATTAAAATGAAAATAGATGGGTTCTGCAGAATAGAGTATTTTTTACCTCACCTCAATCCTCTCCGGCAGTTGCCGGAGAGGAAGCTCTTTGTACTCCTTCTCCTCGATAGGAGAAGGCTGGGATGAGGTGGATATAGTTAAGAAAATAATATTAGCTAGAAGTAGTAGCTAATTCTTTTAATAAAAAGAAATTAACTGCCATATTCAAGGCAGGAGGTAGTCAAGATGATTTTTGAGATTCTAACTTGTTTATTTTGTATAAGTTAGAAATTTTGCAGAACCCTTGTAGAAATAAATATTAGGAGATAAAATGGAAAAAGAACTAAAGAAGTTTTTTAAAGATTTAGTTGTTGCTCCCAGTCCTTCTGGTTTTGAACAACCAGCTCAGGAAGTTTATAGAAATTTTATTAAGGAATTTGCTGATGAAGTGAAAACCGATGTTCATGGTAATGTTATTGCCCTAAAAAAAGGTTCAGGCAAACTCCGTTTTATGGTTGTTGGTCATGCTGATGAAATTGGTTTAATGGTGAAGTTTATCGATGAAAACGGTTTTATCCATTTTACAATGATTGGTGGAGTGGATACTAATATACTTCCTGGTATACGAGTAAATCTCTATCATGGGAAAAAGATGATTCGTGGAGTAATAGGAAGAAAACCTATTCATCTTTTGAAACAGGAAGAACGTTCAAAAGCTCCAAAGCTGGAAGATTTATGGATTGATATTGGTGCGAAAGATAAAAAAGCTGCTGAGAAAAAAGTATCAGTTGGTGACCATATTACTTTCTCACCCGGAATGGTAACTCTTGCAAGGAACATTGTTACAACAAAAGCCACTGATAATAAAGCTGGTGTATATGTTGCCGGAGCCCTTCTGAAGGAACTTGCAAATGAAAAGGTAGCTCCCAATATTTATGCTGTTTCTTCTGTTCAGGAAGAAATAGGATGGCGCGGTGCAAGAACAAGTGCTTTTGGTATCGATCCTCACGTGGGAATTGCTATCGATGTTTCTCATGCAACCGATTATCCCGGAATGAATAAAAATGTTGTGGGTGATATCGGACTTGGTAAAGGAGCAATAATTGCAGTTGGTGCAAATATCAATCCCAGAGTATTTGAACTATTAAAGGAAGCTGCTCAAAAGGCAAAAGTAGATTATCAGATCGAAGCTGCTCCCCGTGGAACCGGAACAGATGCTAATGCAATTCAGACTACAAGAGCAGGTGTTGCTGCAGGTCTCATCAGTATTCCTAATAGATATATGCACACTCCAAATGAGATAATTTCCTTCAAAGACCTTGATGGGGCTGTGAAAATACTTGCAGAATTTGTCCGTATGATTAATGATAAAACCGATTTTATTCCTAAAGTTCTTTAATCTTAAAACTTTCCATCTGGCAGCTGCCGGATGGAAAGTTTAATTATATGATCGTTGCAGAAAATCTCACTAAAGTATTCATTCAAAAGAACAACGAGAAACTATATGCTGTAAATGATCTTTCCTTTACTGCAGAAAGAGGTGAGATTGTAGTACTTCTGGGTGTGAACGGTGCAGGCAAAACCACTGCGATGAGGATGCTTTCAACAGTTCTTAAACCCACTTCCGGGACTGCAACTATCGAGGGATTCGATCTTTTAAAGCATCCCCAAAAAGTAAGAGCTAATCTTGGATTTTTATCCGGAGATACAGGTCTTTATATACGGTTAACAGCTCGTGAAACTATAACTTACTTTGCTAAACTCTACGATGTGGAAGATTCAAAGATAAAAGAAAGAATAGATGAAGTTGCAGACCTGTTGGATATGCACGATTTTTTAGATAAAAAAATAGACTTTCTCTCTACCGGCATGAAGCAGAAAGTTTCCATTGCCCGTTCTATCATTCACGACCCACCTGTTATGATATTTGATGAACCAACAGTTGGATTGGATATTCTCACCGCTAAAAATATAGTCTCCTTTATTCATAAGTGTAAGCATGACGGGAAGTGTGTTCTTTTTTCTACTCATATTATGCGGGAAGCTGAACGTATTGCAGATAAGATCGTTATGATCCATGAAGGTAAAATACTGGCAGAAGGCTCCTGGGAAGATTTTAAAAAAGAAACTGGATTACACGACCTGGATGATATTTTCATTCATTTCCTGAATAGAACCAAAGAAGAAGAGAATGAACTTCAGTAAAATTATTACTATCTACAAAAAAGAACTCCTCGACCTGATGCGGGATAGAAGAACTATCATAACCGCCATAGTTCTACCGATTATTCTGTATCCCCTGATCATGATTGGATTATCAGCAATGATGTCACGCCAGAAGATGAAACTCGAACAGCAAACAATGGTCATCTATGTGAATGACAACGTGATAGATGAAACCTCACAAATGATTATAAATAGTTTCAACGAGATAGAAACAATCCAGATAATGAACAAAGCAGAAATTTACGAAGAAGAAACCTATCTATCTCTTCTCGGAGAAAATTCTATCCAGGCAGTAATAGACGTAAAGGATAGCCTTTCTGCAGCAGGTTATAGCGTTTTCAATATTTCTGTTTTTTACAATCAAACAAATGAAAAGAGCATCCTGACTTATGATAAAATAACAAATAAATTATATGATATCGAAGATGAACTGGTCGGTGAAAGACTGGAAAAAATCAATATAAATGAAGAAATCCTGAATGCAGTAGAGATCAAAAAAGAAAACATCGCTCCACCTGAACAGATGATTGGTTTTATAGTGGGGAAATTCCTTCCCTACCTTTTAATAATCTTAACTATAAGTGCTGCTTCTGTTGTTGCTTCAGATTTGGTTGCTGGAGAAAAGGAAAGAGGAACTCTTGAAACAATTCTGGTTAGTGCTGCCAGACGAAATGAGCTTGTAATTGGAAAATATCTGACAATAATCACAATTTCTATTATGACAGTTGTATTGAATCTATTCAGTATGTATCTTTCCTTTCAGCATATTTTCAGACAAGCACAAGGGTATATTGGTGATCTGCAATTACCTTTGGGAAACTTTGCATTGATCCTGGTTTTGATGCTTCCATTGATTACACTTTTCGCAGCAATCCTGCTCTCGATTTCTACATATTCGAGGAATATAAAAGAATCCCAAAGTTACCAGATGCCGCTTTTATTCGGAGCTATCATGCTTTCTATGGTAAGCTTATTACCAGGATTTGAACTTAACCTGGGATTCGCTTTAATTCCAATCGTAAACTTCTCTCTGATGATGAGAGATATCATGCTTGGCAACTACCAGATACAATACATTTTTATCATTGTCGGATATACGATTTTGTTAGATATAATAATGATTTCTGTTTCCATAAAACTCTTCAATAACGAATCAGTTCTTTTCCGTACTTCAGAAGAGAAATCTTTGAAATTCTGGGGAAAAGAAAAGAAGAATGTATTTTCAACACAATTCATAATTATTTTCTTTATTGTAATCCTGCTTGCACTTTTTTATATAGGTGGAAGCTGGCAGGCTAAGAATTTACCCAATGGTTTATTAAAAACTGAATTATTATTAATCCTTCTACCTTCTATTTTAGTTTTAAGAATCTCGAAATCTGATATTAAGAAAACACTCAGAATGAATATTTCAGCACCAGTTAATTTCCTTCTTGTGGCATTGATGGCTATTCCCGTATTCATACTTGCTATTATTTCTATGCAAATAGTAAACATTATTTTCCCCATCCCGGAATCTTATATTGAATCTATGAGTAAAATTATTTATATGGGTAATATAAGCTTTCTGCAAGTTATTTTTATTATCGCAGTTATACCCGGAATATGTGAGGAAATAATGTTTCGCGGGTATATTATCAATGCATTTACAAAACACGGTTTCTGGAAAGCAATTATTATCACAGCTATTCTTTTCGGTGCATTCCATCTTGATCCTTTCAGAATGCTTCCAGCAACTTTACTCGGTTTCTGGATGGGATATTTACTTCTAAAAACAAATAGTATTCTTTTGCCAATGTTTGCTCATTTCCTGAATAATTCATCAGCACTTGTTTTAGGCAGGTTTGGTGAAGAAATTCCTGTGATAAGAAATATAATTTCCGGCCAGGATTTTCCATTCTGGATAGGAATCCCTGCAATAATAATATTGACTTTATTGTTAAAAGTTTTTATAAGAATCAACAAAAATAATCCTGAGAATTTTCAAAGGAGCTAATCATGTGTGGAATTGTTGGATATATCGGGGAAAGAAACGCAACTCCAATCATTATTGAGGGTATAAAACGGCTTGAATACCGTGGATATGACAGTTCTGGAATTGCAATTTTAGATAAAGAATCAAATTTGAAGATCTTTAAGAAATCCGGGAAGATAGTAGAGCTTGAACGTTCTTTACCCTCACCGAAAGAGACTTTCGGGAATATAGGCATAGCTCATACTCGATGGGCTACACATGGTGAACCGAACGAAGTGAATGCTCATCCTCATACAGATTGCACAAATAGATTTGCTTTGGTTCATAATGGAATTATTGAGAATCATAAAAAGCTCAGAACTAAATTGGAATCTGAAGGGCATAAATTTACTAGCGATACTGATACAGAAGTTTTAGCACATCTTATTGAATATTTTGCAAAAGAAGAAGATAATTTTACACTTTGTGTTCAAGAAGCTTTGAAATTGGTTGAAGGTACATTCGGCATTGCTGTTATCGACAGGGAGCATCCTGATAAAATAGTAGCTGCAAGAAAGGGAAGTCCTCTGATTCTCGGAATTGGAAAAGATGAATTCTTTGTTGCTTCCGATGTAACAGCGATTATCATTCACACTAAAAAGGTGATTTACCTGCAGGATAACGAAATTGTAATAATAAACAGGAAGAATTTTGAGATCACTACATTGGAAAATGAAGTAGTTGAAGCTAAGATCTCAGAGGTTGATTGGGATGTTTCCGCTATTGATAAAGGCGAATATAAGCATTTTATGTTAAAAGAGATATTTGAGCAGCCTGTTTCAGTGAGAAATGCTTTCCGAGGAAGACTGGTAGAAAAACTTTCCACAACTCGACTTGGCGGATTGGCAATGACAGGGGAAGAACTTCGTAGGATAAAAAAACTACAGATAATTGCCTGTGGAACTTCCTGGCATGCCGGTCTTATTGGAAAACATATAATAGAGAATTTATCCAGGATACCTGTCGAGGTTGAATATGCCAGTGAATATCGTTATAAAAATCCCATTATTCCTGAAGATACGATCGTTTTTGTGATCAGTCAATCCGGAGAAACAGCAGATACTTTAGCTGCTCTCCAGGAAGCTCAGGCAAAGGGTGCAAGAGTACTGGGTATTACAAATACTATTGGAAGCACTATCGCCCGTGAATCTGATGGTGGAGTATATATTCACGCTGGAACTGAAATCGGAGTTGCTTCTACAAAAGCCTTTACTTCACAGGTTACTATCCTGATATTGTTGGGTGTTCTTCTGGGTAGAATGAGAAATCTTCCTCCAACATTTGGAGCTGCTTTAATTAAAGAACTAAAAGTCATTCCTGAGAAAATTCAGAAGATATTGGATAAAAACGATAAAATAAAAAAAATCGCAAAGACTATTAAAGATTCTACAAATGCTTTATATCTGGGGAGAGGAGCAAATTATCCTGTAGCTCTTGAGGGTGCATTAAAACTGAAGGAAATATCATACGTTCATGCAGAAGGCTATCCATCCGCTGAAATGAAACACGGTCCCATTGCTTTAATAGACAAAAATATGCCGGTTATTGCAATAACTACAGAGGATGCTATTTATGATAAAATTATTTCCAACCTGCAGGAAGTTAAAGCTCGAAATGGAAGAATAATAACTATTGCAACTGAGGGTGATGAATTAATAGAAGAACTTTCTGAAAGTGTGATCTATATCCCCAAAACCATCCATACATTGCAGCCACTTCTTTCAGTAATTCCACTTCAGCTCCTGGCATATCATGTTGCCGACTTGCGAGGATTTGATGTTGACCAGCCCAGGAATCTTGCTAAAAGTGTAACAGTGGAATAATTTAAACTTTTGAAAACCTGTCAGGTTTTGAGGTGTTATGCCAAAACGTGATATTAAAGTGAATGGAATAATTCTGAAAAAAGTTCCTTTCCGGGAAACCAGTATTGTAATGGATGTTTTTACTGATGAACTGGGGAAAATATCTATTATCGCTAAAGGCATTCGCAAAGAGAAGGACAAAAATACAGGTTTGATTGAAATTCTAAATGAACTTGAACTAGTACTCTACAAAAACCCGAATTCTGAATTGTATATTCTTAAATCTGCAAATTTGATAAAAGCACATTTATTCGATTCTAATTTCAAATGTAATATTTTAATGAATGCTTCAGTGGAAATTTATCGGCAATTAATTATCCCGAATGAAGATTCCGGAAAAATGTATGAACTTTTAAGTAAATACCTGGAGTACATAAAAACTATAGAATTACATGGAATTGCTATCTTCTGGCGTTTTCTCTTACGTGTTTTCGTGCTCCTGGGCATAGACTTTAACATAACCAATTGTGTGATCTGCCATACATCTAAGAACTTAATTGCGTACTATCCTCATAAACATGGATTTATCTGTAATGAATGCTATAGACCCGCTTTTGAAAACTTTGTACTAAAGATGTCAAATGAACAATCTGAGCTGTTTTCTAATCTAAACCATATTGGAAAGTTATTAAAGAAAATTGAGCTTTCTAAAGCAACGATTTCACAGGTGAATAAAATTTTCCTGACTCATCTATCAGAGCATTTTCACCAGAAATTTCATTTGAAAAGTTTGGAATTGTATTAAAGTAATTAGGGTGCAAACTTGAGTTAAGTCGGCTTCAGCCGATCTTGACTTAAGTTTGACAGAGTTGCATGATTTCAACTTAACACAAGACCTTGCGACTTGTGTCAAGTTTCAAAACTTGAGTTAAGTCGGCTTCAGCTGATCTTGACTTAAGTTGATAGATGAGTTGCATGATTTCAACTTACTACTCGTTCCGTAGCTCCCGCTGTGGAACGCAAATGTTCGTGGGAATGAAGAACTCGACGCTCCTGCGTCAGAAAGGTTGAATTAAACGCAGAGCGTCCGTATGTTGCGTTACACAGCGGGAGTTATGTAACGAGTGTCGAGGGTGATAAATATTTTGGAGGAATAAATGGAAAAGGAAAAAAAATCAAAGACAGTTGATGTCCTGATTGTTGTTCTGATTCTCGGTTCCCTTTGGGGGCTTTCAGAGGTAATTCTAAGTGGAATTATTAGACAAGCAGGCATTCCATATCGTACCGGCATTTTAACTGGAGTAGGAATGGGATTAATGGGAATTGCTGTAGGAATTTTTAAAAAGTATTCATTTCTTTTTGGAATTGCCTTTTTAGCAATCCTGTGCAAACAACTTGTAGTCCCTATCCTGCATGTTTCCATAACATGCAAAGCAAATTCCTGTCTTGCTGTAATGATAGATAGCCTGGTTCTCACAGCAGCAGTAGCTGTTATTGGCAGTAAATTAAATAAGAACCTGATGTATAGAATAGCTGGTGGATTGATTGCAGGCTTTTCAGCAGCAGTGGTTTTTTATCTGGTTGGAATGAAGGCAGCTCCCTGTCCCAGTCTTTTAACATTTGCCGGGCTTCAAGGTTTTGTATCATTTCTTGTTAAGAGAGGACTGGTCTGGATGATCTTCTCAGGACTGTTTTTCCCGATTGGATATGTGGTGGGGAACAGGCTACAGGATATAGTTTTTGTTTTCAGAGTTAAAAAACCTTTATTTTATTATGCTTTTTCAGGAACTCTTGTTGTTTGCTGTTGGTTAGCAGTTGGTCTGGCTATTGCTGCAGGATATTGATTTGTTTTATTTTTGCTTGTTCCCAAATTCTGTTTGGGAACACAATTGTATGTGAAACTCTGTTTCGTTTTGTTGTTATTTCATCGTCTTCTCAACCGTTGAAAAGGCTAGTTTGAAAGAAATCCTCTGTAAGAAGCCGTTTTCAAGGTTTGTTAATATTTTAGGTACCCGAGTCGGGTTGTTGATTTAAACTACTCGTTCCATAGCTCCTGCTGTGGAACGCAAATGATGTCATATCATTTTATAAAGGTCTGCTGTCCATTTTCCATCATTAGCAGGATTGGGGATAACAGCTTTTGTTTTAGGATCTACGACAAAGTCCATTGCTTCTAAAACAAGATAACCGATAAGAGCAGGAGTTTCTTCATCATTCTCCATAACTTCCATTACAAAAGAGCGACCTTTAAGTTCTATTTCTACACCCTTGTAAGTTCGTCTTATTGCTCTGCCGTTTGCTGTCTTTATCTGTACACTTTTATGTAAAGGTAAACCAAGTTTTGAAACCACACTTGGGGGTAAACACAAGTAAGTAGCACCTGTATCAACAATAGCATCGATCTCGACTTCCCTGATTTCATTTTTCTTTATTATTTTTTTCTGAGCCATTCCTATATCTAAGTAATTTGTAACTTTCACCTTTTCTATTACTCTTCCCATTTTTTCCTCTTTAGTATCACCCGAGTCGGGTTTGCGAGCAAACTCGACTCGGGTGATAGGAATATTCACAATCGGGATCCCGATATTATCGGGATGTTACAGTAATTATTAGACAATTGTACATATCTGCTATCCATTTTCCATCGTGAGCAGGATTTGGTATAACAGCCTGAGTTTTAGGATCTATCACATAATCCAAAGCTTCTAAAAGAAGATAACCTATTAAAGCTGGAGTATCCTCATCATTTTCCATAATTGGCATTTCAATAGAACGGTCTTTTAATTCGACTTTTGCACCTTCAAATATTCTTCTTCGAGCCTGTCCATTTGCAGTTCTTATTTTTGTTGTTCTATGGTATTGTAATCCTAATTTCTCGATATCTTTCCTCGATAAGCATACAAAGGTTGCTCCTGTATCTACAATTGCATCTACTTCTGTATTCCGAATCTTATCTTTTCCTATTAAACCTGTTTGAACATTTATTAAATCGACAATGTTATAAATCTTGATTTTTTCTATTACTCTTCCCATGTTTTCTCCTTCTTTTGGAATTATTAGAAATTTATTTTTATTATATGTGTCAAGATAAGTTTCTGAAATTTACTAATTTTTCTTCAAAAGAATTTGTAAACACTTTCAAGGTTTTCTTTTTAAGTCATTCCAAACCTTGAAAGTCTATACTTGTTCCCACGCTCCTTAGTTTTTGAAACCTGACAGGTTTTGAGGTGCTTTTGAAACCTGTCAGGTTTTGATGTGGTTCGTTTTGTTGTTATTTCATCGTCTTCTCAACCGTTGAAAAGGCTAATTTGAAAGAAATCCTCTGTAAGAAGCCGTTTTCAAGGTTTTGTTTCTTCTTCTGGTTACAAAGCCCTTTAGCCTATGAAACCATTTTGTTTCATTGGGCCAGCTTTGTAACCTATTAAAAAGTTAAGTAAAATTCCAAATAGCAAATAACAAAATACAAACAAAAACCAATATCGAATATCCAATATCCAAACTGATATATGATCTGGAGAAACTTTAATTTTGGAAAAATCAAAATAATTTTTTTAATTTGATAGAATTGTATAGTTTTGGTCATTTG
>DAOVQH010000140.1 GCA_030628755.1 Candidatus Cloacimonadota bacterium
AAATATTTAGCTTCTTGCTCTAATGATAATACTATAAAAATCTGGGAATTGTCAAATAGTAAATTTAGAGAAATTCAAACTTTAAAAGGGCATACTAATGATGTTCGTTCAGTAGCTTTTAGTTCTGAGGGTAAATATTTAGCTTCTGGTTCTTGGGATAATAGTGTAAAAATCTGGGAAGTATCAAATAGTAAATTTCGAGAAATTCAAACTTTAAAAGGTCATAGTAAATCTGTTAGTTCAGTAGCTTTCAGTCCTGATGGAAAATATTTAGCTTCTGGTTCATCGGATAATACTGTAAAAATCTGGGAATTATCAAATAGTAAATTTAGAGAAATTCAAACGTTAATAGGTCATAGCAACTCTGTTAATTCAGTCGCTTTCAGTTCTGATGGTGAATATTTAGCTTCTGGTTCTTGGGATAATACTGTAAAAATCTGGGAATTATCAAATAATAAATTTACAGAAATTCAAACGTTAATAGGTCATAGCAACTCTGTTAATTCAGTCGCTTTCAGTTCTGATGGAAAATATTTAGCTTCTGGAAGTATTGATAATACAATTAAAATCTGGGCAAACAATAATGGGAATTTTACAGAACAACAAACTTTAAAAGGACATTCAGGTGGGGTACTAAGTGTTTGCTTTAGTCCAGATGGAGAATATTTAGCTTCTGGTTCATGGGTTGATACTGTAAAAATCTGGGAATTATCAAACAGTAAATTTACAGAAATTCAAACTTTAAAAGGGCATACTGATTATGTTCGTTCAGTAGCTTTCAGTCCAGATGGAGAATATTTAGCTTCTGGTTCACGGGATATTACAATTAAAATCTGGGAATTATCAAATAGTAAATTTAGAGAAATTCAAACTTTGGAAGGATATCGAAATTCTATTCGTTCAGTAGTTTTCAGTCCTGATGGTAAATATTTAGCTTCTGGTTCATATGATAATACTGTAAAAATCTGGGAAATACCAACAATAACTGAGCAAATAGAGAATTATGTGCAAAAAGCTATAAATAAATGGCAAATTAAAGATGAATTTGAAAAGACATCAGACTATTTAAAAAGAATGGAAAAACGACTTGAAATGATAAATAAACTTACAAATGAAGCAATAGTATACTATAAAAATAAATATGAAAAGAAAATAGACTGGTATATAAAAATATCGGGTTCATATGATGCAGATAGCGAAACATTTAAATTAAAAATTCCTGTAGCTGATGAAATTATTTTAAATGTATCTATTGATTATGCACCCAGCTTTAAAAAGAATATTGATAAAATAGTTATTAAAAACCCAAAAATTATTTATAGTAAAGGAAAATGGATTTTAGCTTCTGTTGAGTTTCGCAATCCTGTTGGTAATAAAACTTTCCTCTATGATAGCAAAGTTAAAGCAACCTATGATCCTGTAACAGAATTTACATTTACTTTTGAACCTATAAAATGGGAAGAACTGAGTGAAGATGAAACTCAAGAAATATCTGAGATAGATGAATATAAAATTGATGAGAATATTCCCAAAAATAATTTTGTTAATAAAAATGCAATTGCTGTGATAATTGGAAATTGTGATTATCAAAAAATTAAAGATGTGGAATTTGCTGTTAATGATGCAAAATTAGTAAAAGAATATTTACAAAAAACATTGGGATTTAAACGGGGTAATATTTTTTATAAAGAAGATATTTCAAAGGGTGATTTTGAATTACTTTTTGGAACAAAGGAAAATTATAAAGGACAATTATACAATACCGTAAAGGAGAATATTTCAGATGTATTCGTATTTTATTCAGGTCATGGAGCTCCTGGTTTAAATGATAATAAAGCTTATCTGGTTCCTGTAGAGTGTGATCCTAATTATGTTGAACTCGGTGGTTATTCTTTAGAAACATTTTATAATAATCTCTCGAAAATTCCTGCAAAATCTATTACAGTAGTTTTAGATGCTTGTTTTTCCGGTGTAAATATTTATGAGAATATATCACCCGTTGTTATTAAAGTTGAAAATCCGCTTATTACATTAGATAATGGAATAGTATTAACCAGTTCAAGAGATACAGAAGTATCAACCTGGTATAATGAAAAGCAACATGGTATGTTTACATATTTCTTTTTAAAAGCGATACATAATAAAAATGCGGATTATAACAATGATAATAAACTCACCTTTGATGAAATATATCGATATGTTGCTGACAAAACAGAAGGTGTTCCCTATTATTCCCGCAGAATTCATGGTATTGAACAGCATCCACAAATATTCGGGCAGGATAAGGAAAGGGTTTTAATTAAGTATGAGTAAAATAATTATTTTTATTATTCTCTTATATGCTTTTTCTTTAATCTTTTGTCAGAATATATCACAACACCAACCAGAACTAAAAGAACTTGGTGATGGCTGGTTTGAAGTAACAGCTTCTGCAATAATTGAAAACATCACTCCAGAACAGGCAAAAGATATTGCATTGGAAAAAGCATATAAAGCAGCAATAGAATATTTCAGCGGGGTTGAAGTTTCGGGTAGAACTTCATATATTCAAGCTGAAAATAAGGGTATCATCCATATTGATCATTTCTCTAAATTAATAAATCAGATATCACAAGGAATTATTCTTGAAAAAGAAATATTAGAAGAGAAACTAGAGACTTTTGGTAATTCGATTTATAAAATCATTACATTAAAAGTAAAAGTCGGAAAACAAAGCGGAGAAAAAGACCAGAATTTTAATGTGCAAGCTGAGTTGAATAAAGAGTATTTTAAAGAAGGTGAATCTCTCCAATTATCAGTAACTCCTTCTATTGATTGCTATCTAACTATCTTCAATATAATGTCGGATGAAAATGTAGCCACAATTTTTCCAAACGAATTTAGAAAAGATAACTTTGTTAAAGCTGAGCAAGAATTTCTTTTGCCAAACGAAGTTGATAAAATAAACAAAGTATCGTATGAATTGGTTCTTTTACCTGAAAAAGACGAAGATACTGAAATAATAAAAATCATAGCAACAAAGAAACCCATTAATTTTCAATTAAATACAGATTACAAAACTGCTTTTGAATCTTTACTGAACTGGCTTATTACTATTCCACGAAACGAAATGGAAGAAGTTGATCTGCAATATTATATCTATAAATAATGGTTTTCCAAAAAACAATAAACATCTCAACTTCCGGTCATAAAGACATTCAAAAATTAAACTTGCCAAATTTTAGATATTTAGCAAGTTTTTAAATACTTTGAGCTTTCCGAATTTTACCATTGAGAATTTCTTCGAGGGAAGCTATATGAAAACTTCCCCAAATTTTTGGAAATTTGGTAATTTATTAATCCGTGTTTACCCTGTGAAAATCCGTGAGCTAAAAAAACTGGTGCAGAAGAGGGGACTCGAACCCCTACAGGCATAATGCCCACCAGACCCTGAACCTGGCGTGTCTACCAATTCCACCACTTCTGCAACAGAGCGAGAAAAAATTCATTACATCTCGAGTCAAGAAAAAAGTGCCTGATTTCACAGTGAAATTAGTAAAGCTTAGTTATATTTTTTTATGATTGACAAAATATGACTCCACTGGAAATTCCTTATTTGAAATGTCTCAATAAAAACCTGAGAGGATTTAATGGCATATTTAGTTTTAGCGCGGAAATATAGACCTCAAACTTTTGAAGAAATCTATGCCCAGGATCACATAACAAAGATACTTAAGAACACCATAGAACTCGATAGAACTGCACATGCATATCTGTTTACCGGTCCCCGAGGAGTAGGAAAAACTTCATTAGCCCGAATTTATGCAAAAAGTTTGAACTGTCTGAATAATGGTCCCACCACCACTCCCTGCAATGAATGTCAGAATTGTATAGAGATAACTCAGGGAATTTCTGCGGATGTTATAGAGATAGATGGAGCTTCCAATACAGGTGTTGAAGATATCCGCGACCTTCAGAGAGAACTTATGTATTCTCCTTCCAATTCACGATACAAAATTTACATTATCGATGAAGTTCATATGCTCTCCAAGAATGCCTTTAACGCTTTACTTAAAACCCTGGAGGAGCCACCGGAAAGCATTATATTCATATTTGCTACCACCGAACCGCATAAAGTTCTACCCACGATTATTTCCCGCTGTCAGCGTTTTGATTTTAATCGTATTCCAATTCCAGCTATTATAGATAGACTCAAATCTATCTGTGAAATTGAAAAGATATCAATTGATGATGATGCTCTATTTATGATCGCAAAGAAAGCTGATGGCAGCATGAGAGATGCACAATCCCTGATGGACCAGGTTCTTGCTTATGGAAAGGAACACACAACTCTGGATGATGTGCTCTCAATTTTCGGAATTGTTCACACCGACGTTTATAATCAGATATTGCATTGCATAGTTGATAAAGATGCTTCAAAAATCATTCATCTTCTTCACGATATCCTGGAAAAGGGAAATGACATACAGGAGTTTCTAAACGGCATACTTGATTATATCAGGAACATACTGCTTTTAAAGGTTGAAATTGATATCCCTGTAATGTCGGACTCAGATAAAAAAGTAATGATGGATATCGGGAGCAAATTTCAGGAAAATGACCTGCTTTATCTTATGTCATTATTAATAAAAACCAAAACCGATATCAAAAGTAGTAATAATCCTATCCTTGTTGCGGAAATGTCATTTGTTAAACTAACGAAACTTTCAGAACTTCGATCACTCGATAAAATATTGGAAACAATCTATAAAGGTGAAACCCAAGTAGCTGAAGAACCTGAAAAAATTTCTCCCCCACAACCAGAAGTAGATATACAGAGCAAAACAGAGGAAGCTAAAACAATTCTGGAAAAAGAAGTTCAAGAAAAAAAACCAAAGATAGAAGAACTAACAGAACAGATCATTGAAGAAAATATAAAAAATATTATTCAGAAACTAAAAAAAGAAAAACCAATAGTAGGAAATTACTTTGAAAAAAGTAAATTAGAACAAGTTTCTAATAATATCGTTCATTATACTGTTGCTAATTCCCTGTCTCATAAAATGTTAGATGAGAATAAAGCATTAATTTCAGGAATTTTCTCCAACCATTTCAATCTAAAGATTCGAGTAGAATTCACTCTCCATAAAGTTGAAAAGGAAAAGGTTATTATCAATCCTACTCTGGAAGATATCAAGCGCGAATCCCCCAGTTTAGCTGATTTTATAGAAAAGACTGACTCTGTTATTAGCTGATGCTTGCTTTTTTGTTTGTAATAAGTTTTTTTTATTTTGGGATAATATCTTTTTTCATAGTTGGTATTTTAATTCTTAAAAAAGAATTTAATCAACATCCTCAAAAGATTTCTGTGATCATTGCTGCCAGAAATGAAGAAAAGTATTTACCAGAATTATTGGAAATACTGATTAACCAGAGTTATAAAAAAGATGATTATGAAATAATCGTTGCTGATGACCGCTCTACAGACAGAACTTCTGAGATTGTTAAACAGTTTCAGAAAAACAACTCAAATCTAAAACTGGTAAAAATTCATAAAGAAAACAAGGAACTTATAGGTAAAAAAGGAGCTCTAGATGCTGCAATAAAGGAAGCAAAACATAATATCCTCGCCTTTACTGATGCAGATTGCAAACCTTCTTTAAACTGGCTTCTGGAATTAAACAAGCACTTTACCGTAGATACCGATTTCATTGCAGGTTATTCGCCATTAATTGTTAGAAATAAATTTCTCTCCTTTCTGAAAAATTTAGAAAGAGTTTCGATTTTTGCTATCACTGCAGGAGGTTTTGGCTGGAATTTGGGTATCACCTGTACTGCCAGGAATATGGCTTATAGAAAGAGTTTATTCAATAAGGTTAATGGTTTTTATGGAATCGGTTATTTATCTTCTGGTGATGACGACCTGATGTTGCAGAAAATGTCAAAATATACAAAAAAAATGAACTTCATGTTCTCCCGGGACTCGATTGTTGAATCCTTTGATAAAAGAAATCTGCAGGAACATGCAGACCTTGAGAGTCGAAGAGCTTCAAAATGGAAGTATTACCCACTTTCAATCAAACTAATGACGCTCTTTATTTTCACATATTACATTATTTTTCTATTATCGTTTATAGGATTTATTTTTAATTATATTTCTACTGTAAATTTTCTCTACATTCTATTAATTAAAATAATTTCCGAATTCCTACTGTTATTAATATTTTTAATTAAAATTCAAAGAAAAAGATTTCTGCTGGCTTTTCCTCTGGCAGAACTCATTTACATACCCTATTTCATTTTTTTTGGTTTAAAGGGTACTTTTGGTACATTCAAATGGAAAAATTAAAAGAGAAGTACAAACTTGAGTTGAGTAAATTCTTGCTTCAAAAGAAAAACATTTCCAGGTTATGGAATATCTCTGAACAAACTGCAGAGTTGATTTATATGCTCATTCGAGCAAAAGCACCAAAGAACATTTTGGAAATCGGCACATCGAATGGCTATTCAACTTTCTGGTTTTCTTTAGCAGCAGAACATTCTGGAGCAACTATTGATACTATCGAAGTTGATGAAGACAGGTTCAATCTTGCCAGAAAAAATTTAGCTGGCAGGAAAAATGTAATTCTTCGCTTTGGAAAAGCAGAACATATTATTCCTGAACTTAATAAGAAATATGATTTCGTTTTTATCGATGCCAGTAAAATAGAATATATCAATTATATTAAACTTTTAATTGAGAAGTTAAATGATAATGCCATTGTAATTGCAGA
>DAOVQH010000112.1 GCA_030628755.1 Candidatus Cloacimonadota bacterium
ACCGGTGTTGGTGAAAGTTCATTTATTTTATCCATAGATTTCAAGTAAGATTTGATAGACTTTTCATAATTTGCACAACGAGCATAAATTATACCGATATTCATTAATAAGGTAGCTATAAATTCCGGTTGATTTTCTTTTTCAAAGATATCTAATGATTTTTTATAATACTCCATTGCTTTTTGAAATTGAGCTAGATGATAATACCCTAATCCGATGTGCTGCAACGAAAAAGCCCTGCCAATATTGAAATCGAGTTTATTGGAAATATCGAGTGCCTGATTGCTGAGCTTAATACATTTTTCCGGATCAGAAAACATAACCTGGTAAGCCTGATTGATCAGTTGCCTTACTTGTTCTTGAGATGCATCTAAGTCGGTTACAGCATTTTTTTTGATTTCTGAATTATTTGAAACTACCTGTGCTTTTTCAGACTTCTTTATTTTCTCTTTATTAGGAAGTTCTTTCAATTTTGTTGATTTTTCTTTTGATGAAGATTTATTTACTTTTTCTTTCATAGTTTTTATTCTCATTATATTTTAAAATGAAATGTGATTTTGTAATGTCAAATAAAATTTTGTTTTTATGTATTTTTATATCGACCTCAAAAAAAACAGAAGAAGAATATATTGAAAAATTTAGAAAGTTCATCTCACCTTTTTCGAGTGATTCACAGACTGCAGCATGACGGTAACGAATGGTTCTTCCGGTATCATTATAAGTATTTTCATAATGAATCACAAATATTGAATCTTATTTTTTACTGAGTTTCTTCAAGTAATCTATTTCTTATAATTACAAAATTATTGGTTTCTTCTCTTTCTATGTGATAAAGTTCTCTCAGAATATCAAAAATACTGGCACCTACGATTTTTTTTATAATCTCAAGTTTTGAACCATCCCACTGAATTTCTTTTATTATTTCTTTCAGGTCTGATGTTTTTTCCTTGCCTTTGCGGATACGCGTGAATTTGAATTCGGAACTTTCCAGAAAAGCATTTGTATATTTTTCAAATTGTTTTTTTAACTCTTTCGGTGGGATGATAGTAAGCTGTTCAAATTGATAGTACTCCATCATGAGCATTTTCTTATCGGTTATGGGTATGACCTGGTTTATTTTAAGTTGTTCCGGCATAACTTCTTCGAGCTTTGTAAAAATAGAATCTGTTTTGTATTCGTCTTTCATTGCAAGATCGAAGTATTCATTTCTTCCTTGAACGCCAATAGAAAGTGGAGGACCAAAACGCAACATAGGGTGAATATTGAACCCTTTTGTAAATACAATTAGTAGTTCGGAAGCTCTGAGCACATTGTAGATCATCCTGATGATATCGAGATGAGAAACAAATTGCATTTCGTTCATTTGCTGGTAAAAAACACGATAGTAATAATTTGGTGCATTATCAATTTCTTCCTGGATAACCTCGATTCTGGAAGTAGGTAATTCTTTGGCATATTTTGGGGCAATTTTATCTGAACAAACACCGCAGTCTGTACATTTCCCAGTTCTGCAATCCTCTGTTGTAATGCCTTGTTTTGCCTTTCCCCATTCTGATTGCAGGAATTCTTTTTTAATTCCAATATCGATATAATCCCAGAAAAGTTTCTTCTGAACAGGAATGGAAGAAAGGTATTTGTTGAAATCGATTTTCTCATCTTTTGCAGCTTTTTCCCAGTACTCGAAACAGAAATGCTCATCCCATGCGTCGAAAATAGCACCGTTCCTGTAGGCTTCATAGATCAGTTTCCCGATTTTCCTATCACCCCGCCCGATAACACATTCCAGGATAGAACCATCTATCTCATGGTATTTTATTTTTATGAATCTGTACTTTTGAAAGGTATTCTTGATTTTAAAAATCTTTTTCAGAAGAATGTCTTTATCTTCCATCTTTGACCATTGGAAAGGTGTGAAAGGTTTTGGCACAAAAGGTGAAATCGTAATATTTATTTTTATTTTTTTTTGTGAAACCAAGATAATCTCATAAATAAGTTCTATCAATGCATCTATGTCAGCATCTTCTTCGAATGGAAGCCCGATCATAAAATAGAGTTTAATAAGTTTCCAGCCATTTTTCAGAGCAATTTCCACACTTCTGAAAATTTCTACTTCAGTGATATTTTTATTAATAATATCGCGTAATCTCTGGCTACCTGCTTCTGGTGCTATTGTAAGTCCTGTCTGTCGCATTGCATTCATAAGTTTAGTGAGTTCATCATCTATGCTGTCTACTCGAAGTGATGGCAGTGACAGGCCGGTTTTATTCAGGTTCTTGTATATTTCCATCAGGAGTGGTTTTATACATGTGTAGTCACTTGAAGAAAGAGAAGTTAGTGCTGCTTCTTCCCATCCATATTTTTTTACTTCTTTGATTAGCTGATTCAGGATAACTTGTGGATCTCGTTCCCGGACAGGACGATAGAACATTCCAGCAAAACAGAACCTACAGCTACGGGAACACCCACGCATAATTTCAGAAATAAATCGATAATGAGTGGGCATCATCCAGGGGACAAGCTGTGTTTTGTAGATTTTTGATTTGTTATCAAAATCCATGAATTTTCGGGCTTTTATCTTTCCATCATTTTCTTTATAAAGTTGTGGAATATAAACACCTTCAATTTTTCCAAGGTTTTTTAATTTTTCTAGTCTCGTTTTCTGTTTATCTTTTTTCAAAGAGTTTTTAATTTCTATTATAGCTTCTTCTCCGTCACCAATAAGAAATCCATCGAAAAAATCAGCTAAAGGTTCCGGGTTTACAGCACCGGGACCACCAGCAAAAATCAATGGGTCCTGTTCACTGCGATCATTACTGAAAAATGGAATCTGAGATAATTCCAAAATATAAAGAATATTAGTGTATGTTAACTCGGTTTGAAGAGTAAAACCGATAAAATCAAATTCTTTAAGAGCTACAGAACTTTCAATGGCAAATAATGGAATATCATGTATTTTAAGAAGTTCACCAAAATCAGGCCAGGGAGCATAAACACGTTCTGCAATAGTATCCGGTTCCTCATTTAAGATTGTATAGAGTATTTTCAAACCGAGATTGGAAAAACCCACTTCATAAACATCGGGGAAAGCTAAACAGAAATTAACTGTTTCTTGCGAAGGTGGTTTGTGATAGCTGTTTAACTCTTTGTTTATATAACGTGCTGGCTTGAGAACAGAGACTAAAAGATGCTGATATTTTACCTTTTTAAAATCCATAACTCAGTTCATGATTAAAACCGTTATTCATCGTAATTATATGGACTTTTTTTGTCTTTGAACATAAACTCATCAAGGTAGTCGGTAGTATCTTTTAGGGCTTCTTTATTTATTTTAATTTGGTCTTCTTCTGTTTCTTTTTCTTTAAGATCTAATTTTTCGGTAATTTTCTGTTTTTTATTATTTTGTTTAATTTCAACTTTTTTTTCCACTCTTCGGAATGGAGGCCAGGTTAATATATCGCTTTTATATAAATTTATTACAAGTAATGTTAGAAGTATTACAACTATAATGAGGAAAATAATGGAGAAGAAATTTGTAGGAAGAATTAATTTCCTGGGTTGGATCGACTTGGTTCGTGAAAAATATTTTGGTTTTTTATCGAATTTTTCTTTCATTAATTCCAGGATGTGTTTTTCATCTGCTTCAATAGCTCTTGCATAACTTAGAACTATGACTTTGGCATAACCGATTCCTCCAAGATTATTAAAATTATCGTTTTCTATATCTTCCAGAAATCTTGTTTTTATTCTCGTTTTTTTCGAGACCTGATCTATTGTTAATTTCTTTTTCTCTCGTATGGATTTTAAATAATTTCCAATACTTTCAATTGGTGCATTATTCTCCATTATTACCTCATATTATTGATAAGAAATAATCCAACTACTATGCCAGCTAAATTATACGAAATATCCTTCCAGTTCCAATTTGTTTTTTTTATTTTTTTATCACTGAATTCTTTTCCAGCACCTAAAAGCACTGTAAAACTTACAGCAAAATAAATGCTCTCATCTTTTGAGTTGTTCATTACATCTTTACTTACACCATAATTCCAGTAGGTGATAAAAGCACTACTTGTGAAGTGTAAAACTTTATCTTTTCCAAGCCATTTGCTGTCTGCCTGTAAAGAACAAATCAATATTAAAATTAAAAATATCAGAAACATTAGTTTCATATTTCATAAATTCCGGAAAAAATATAATTCACTTTTCCTGTGAGGAAGATATTTTTTCCATCATATTCTACTAAGACAGTTCCACCCGGCTGTATTACATTTTCAGTATTTTCAAGTAAACCCATTTTTATGCCGGCATAAACTACAGCGCAAGCACCGGTTCCACAAGCAAGAGTTTCTCCGCTACCACGTTCCCAGATTTTGATTTCAATAGAATTCCTTGAATTTATTTTAGCGAATTCCACGTTAATTCCATCAGGGAAATGCATATTGGCTTCGATTATCGGACCATATCTATTTGCAATATTAGGAATAAGTTTCTCAACAAAAGTTACAAAATGTTTATTTCCTGTCTGAATAAGATAACCTTTAAAATTTTCTATTTCAACAGGTTCTTTTCCAATAATTTCAGGAGTTCCCAAATTAATTTTAACTTCATCAAGTTCTTTGTTCACAATCAAGCCTGTTTTAATGCCTGTTACAGTGTTGATCTTCAGTTCTTTTTTCCATGTTTTTTTTGCCAGTAAGGAAGATATACATTTCAATGCTGAACCACACATTTTTCCTTCGGAGCCATCAGAATTGAATATTCTCATAAAGGCGTCACTATCAGGGTCTTCCAGGATAAGAACAATTCCATCTGAACCGACTCCGAGATGTCTATCTGAAATATACCTTGAAAGTTTTGGAAAATCTATATCGGGAATCTTGTTTTCAAGGAAGTCAAAATAAATATAATCATTTCCCTGAGCATGCATTTTGAAGAAATTTAATTTCATAATTTTTCCTAAGTCACAATTATTTCAGAGAATATTTCCCTGAAATTATAAATACCTTTTTTGTCTTTGATCCAGCAAGCTGCTTTAAGTGCACCTAAGGCAAAGCCTTTTCTATTTCTGGCTGTATGTTTCAGTTCAATCGAATCTGCATTGGAATCAAATCCAATCATGTGAGTTCCTGGTATGTTTCCTGCACGCACACTTGCAAAATGAAATTCATTACTTTCGATCTTTCTGTTAACCCTATCAAATTGAGCGATTTTTTTGTTTTCATAGTTTTTTAGAACTATATCAGAAAGAATTTCTGCAGTTCCGGAGGGACTGTCCTTCTTTTTATTATGATGCATTTCCAGACCGAAAACATCGTAGTCACTTACATGATTCATTAGTTTAGTGGTAGTATCTACAATCGAAAAGAACAGGTTCATACCAAGCGAGAAATTTGATCCATAAACTAGCCCAATGTTGTTTTTATTAATCAGCTCCTTAACTTCATCGAGTCTATCGAACCAGCCGGTTGTTCCAACAACAAGATTTTTACCGGCTTTTGCTATTTTTTGAATGTTGGAAAAAACAGATTCTGGTGTTGTAAATTCTAAACAAACATCAGCTTTTGATACTGTTTCTTCCATAATCTCTGTTTCTATTATTGGATCGATAATAGATACAACTTCACAGTTATTCAGGGGTGCCAGTTCTTCGATGAGTTTTCCCATTTGACCATAACCAATAATGGCGATTTTTATCATAAAATTGCCTTAAGTTCTGGAGTATTCACGTATTACTTCTTTAAGCCATTTAACGCAGTTTTCCAGGTCGGAGATAGCGATATATTCATCAACAGTGTGAACTTTTTCCATACCTGTTCCTGCTACTGCCATTTTCAATCCATGTACATTGAAGATGTTAACATCGCTTCCACCACCACCAATATTGGTTTTAAATTCAAATCCACAGTTTTCACTTGCTTTTTTTGCCAAAAGGATAACATCATCATCTTTTAATTTAAATGCCCAGTAGCTTTTTTCAATTTCAATATCAACTTTAGCCTGAAAGTCATCGAGTTTATATTTCCCAACTGCTTTTAATAGAACATTGGACATTTGTTCAGTTACTTGTTTCAATTTATCTTCGTTATGACTGCGTGCTTCTGCTTTTATAACTACAAGATTTGGAATGATATTTGTTGCTGTTCCACCTTTAATGACACCCACATTACAGGTTGTTTCTTCATCGATTCTTCCTATGGGCATGGCTGCAATTGCTTCAGAAGCGATTTTAATAGCATTGATTCCCTGTTCAGGTGACACACCTGCATGAGATTCTTTTCCGTGGATCGTATATTTCATGCTATTTTGAGAAGGTGCCCCGACAGTGATTTGACCAACTCTATGACCATCCAATGCATAGCCGATCTTTGATTTGATAAGAGAATAATCAAGATGCTTTGCTCCCAGAAGTCCAGTCTCTTCGGAAATTGTAAAGAGCACTTCAAAAGGAGCGTGGTCTTCATTATTTTTTCTTATTTCTTTGATAGCCCAGATGATTTCTGCAATTCCGGATTTGTCATCTGCACCTAAAATTGTTGAACCATTAGAAAAGATTTTATCATCTATGATTTGGGGTTTTATATTATTTCCTGGTGTCACTGTATCCATATGAGCGCAAAAAAGTATGGGAGGTTTTTCTATATTTCCCGTGAAGTAAGCATATAGATTTCCAACATTTCCACCTGTCTTCTCATGAGCATTGTCATATTGAACTTCAGCTCCAAGTTTTTTCAGGTCTTCTTCCAATTTTTGTGCTATTGTTTTTTCATTTTTAGATTCGCTATTAATTGTTACTAAAGAGATAAAAAAATCTGTAATTGTTTTATCCATAAGTCATTCCTAAATTTTTTTGATTAAACTTGTATTTAAAGCTAATTCTGTCAACTGGAAAAATAAATAGACAAAATTGATATTGTTTGCGTTTTTGATAGGGTTAATAAAGGCAGGGAGGCTATTTTGCTGAGATTCAGGTTGTTATTTTTGCTACTCTTAATTGTGGGATGTTCTTCTAATACAATGTATGAAACTAAAGGAGCTTACAAACGAACTCATAAAAAGTTTGGAAGTTCTGAGGATGTTAAGAAAGAAATGAAGGTGAAAAAAGGAGAGGTTTACTATTTTGTTTGTTCATTTTATGGTAAGAAATTTCATGGAAAACAAACAGCAAATGGGGAGATATTTGATATGAACAAACTTACCTGTGCACATAAAAGCCTTCCTTTTGGGACTCTCCTCAAGGTTACAAATGAAGATAACGGGAATTCTGTGGTTGTGCGTGTAAATGACAGGGGACCTTTTGTTCAGGGACGTGATCTGGATTTATCTTACGCAGCTGCAAAAAAGATCGGTCTTATCGGTGCCGGTGTGAAGAAACTGAAAGTCGAAGTTTTGGGGAAATGAATAAACAGGAATTTCATGAAAAATATCTTTGAATATTCGATACCAGTAAAAAATGCTTTAGAAAATAATCAACCAATAATAGCTCTGGAATCAACTATCATTTCACACGGATTACCTTACCCACAAAATTTTAAGGTAGCTAAGAAACTGGAGTCAATTGCCAAAGATAAGGGAGTGATTCCTGCCACAATTTGCTTAATGAATGGGAAAATAAAGATGGGTTTGAATGAAAATGAACTTGAGATACTTGCAAAAAGTAAAAAT
>DAOVQH010000026.1 GCA_030628755.1 Candidatus Cloacimonadota bacterium
CCTGATAGTTTCAGGATCGGTCGCAGGTTTTGCATTTACATTAGCGATTACAGGAATATCAGTTTGAGCAAAATTGATTTTTTTCATTTCTTCAGCAAGCCAGATTCCAGCTTTTTCTATAAGAGGAGAATGGAAGGGACCTCCTACTACAAGTGGAACTACTCTTTTTGCACCTTGATTTTCAGCAAGTTCACAAGCCTTCTCTACACCTGCTTTTGAACCTGAGATGACAGTCTGAACTGGTGTGTTAAAATTAGCTGCTATCACGATTCCCTCTGAGGATGCATCTTTGCATATTTGTTTTATAGTTTCGGAATCCGGACCGATAATTGCAGCCATGGCAAAAGGTTTACCCTCATTGGCTTTTATCATGAATTCACCACGTTTATGTACAATATACATTGCATCTTCAAGACTTAGAACGCCATTTGCTACTAATGCTGAAAATTCCCCCAAGGAATGCCCGGCTACTAAATCCGGTTTTATGTCAATTTCGTTTAAAACAGTTTTTAGAACTATAATACTATGAAATAAAATTGCAGGCTGGGTGAATTTTGTTTCTTTCAGTTTTTCTTCGGGACCCTCCTTCATGATCTTGAAAAGTTCAGTTCCATTTTTTTCATCAAAATTTCTTAATATTTTTTCATATTCAGGATTTTGTTCAATAAAATCCATTGCCATTCCAATATATTGAGCTCCCTGTCCTGGAAATATAAAAGCAATTTTTCCCATTTTTTTACCTCTATAATTAAAATCTTACAAGCAGACTTCCGTAAGTTAAACCTGCACCAAAAGAAGCCATTAAAACTAGATCACCATGCCGGATTTTTCCATCTCTTATTGCTTCATCTAAAGCAATTGGAATTGTAGCAGCAGAAGTATTTCCATATTTTTCTATGTTTACAATTACATTATTAGGGTCAATTTTTAATCTTTTACCTAAGGCTTGAATAATGCGCATATTTGCTTGGTGTGTAATAAGCCAGTCTATATTCTTGATATCCATTTTGTTTCTATGTAAAAGAAGTTCACATGCAATCTGCATAGATTTAACAGCGAGTTTGAATATCTTATTTCCTTCCATATAGAGTGTGTGAAGATTTTTTTCAACTGATTCTTTAGAAGCTGGCATCTTAGAACCACCTGCAGTTTGAATTAACAAATCATAGTGAGTGCCATCTGCAGTAATTTCAGTATCTATGAATCTGGAGATATCTTTCGGTTCTGCTCTTGATATAATCGATGCACCTGCACCATCACCAAAAAGAATACATGTATTCCTGTCATTCCAGTTTGTTATTCTGGTTAGAATTTCAACACCAATAACAAGTACATTTTTTACAATTCCATTTTCAATATATTGTTTAGCAATATTGGTACCATATATCCACCCACTGCATCCTGCTGAAATATCAAAAGCTGGGATATTTTTAAGACCTAATTTCTTCTGGAGTATACATGAAGTTGAGGGAAAAGGATGGTCACCAGAAATGGTTCCAATTATGATCATATCAATGTCTTTTGGCTTTATTTTTGCCATTTCAATAGCTTTTAAAGATGCCTGATATGCAAGATCGGAAGCAGCTTGATCTTCTGATGCAATTCTCCTTTCTACCATTCCGGTTCTGGTTCGAATCCATTCATCAGAAGTATCGACCATCTTTTCAAGGTCAAAATTCGTTAGGATTTTATCCGGTACGTAGTGACCTGTACCAGCGATTTTTGCATAATAATTTGCAATCATATTTTATAACCCCTCATAATATTCCTTTGTATGTTTCACAAATCCAGACTCAGCTATTTTAGAAGCTAATTTCACAGCATTTTTTATAGCCTTTGCATTTGATCTGCCATGTGAAACTACAGATATTCCATTTAATCCAACCAATAAGGCACCACCATATTCAGTGTGGTCAAGTTTCTTCTTTATATAAGCATAGACTGGAAATGAAAGTATTGCACCAAATTTTGCTACCCAGTCTTTTTTTATCTGTTCTTTCATGATTGAGAAGATTGAATAGGCAGCACCTTCAACGGTTTTTATCATTATATTTCCAACGAATCCGTCACATACAACAACATCAACAATACCCTTTAAAAGGTCTTTTCCTTCGATATTACCAACAAAATTAATATCTTTATATTCATTTAATTTCTCATATGTCGATTTTACAAGATCGTTACCCTTTGTATTCTCTTCACCGATGTTTAAAAGAGCTACTTTCGGATTTACGTTCTTAAAAAAAAACTTTGAATACAAAGTCCCGAGCATGGCAAATTGTACTAAATGTTCAGGTGAACAGTCAACATTAGCACCCACATCGAGAATTATTTCAGGATGAGTTTGAGTGGGGAAGGTTGTTGCTATTGCTGGTCGTAATACATTTTTAATTCTACCAAAAGAAAAAAGTGAAGCTGCCATTACTGCGCCGGTATTACCTGCACTTACAACACCATCAGCTTTTTTATCGCTATGTAATTGTATAGATTTGACGATAGAAGAATCCTTTTTTTGTTTAACAATTCTTGAAGGAGAATCTGTCATGGAGATAGTCTCGGAAGCGTGGATCACTTCTATTCTATCTTTATCATAAAAGTATTTTTCTAACTCTTTATAAAGAACTTTTTCTTTGCCAACGAGTAAGACTTTTTCACAAACCTCTTCTTTAATTGCAAGAATTGCACCTTCCACTTCAGGTAAAGGTGCATTATCACTGCCAAATGCGTCAATTGCAATGCGCATCAATATATCTCACATTTCGAATATCGAGGTTATTCTTTTATTTCAAGAACTTTTTTTCCATTATAGTGACCACATTTTGAGCAGATATTATGTGGTCTGCATGGCTCACCACAATTTGAGCAAGTAGTTATAGCAGGTATTGAGGCTTTATAATGAGTTCTTCTTTTATCTCTTCGAGATTTAGAAACCTTCCTTTTTGGTACAGCCATCTTTTCTCCCTATAATACTTTAAGTCCTTAAAAATCAATACATTATATTACATTAAATCAATTTGGAAGACTAAACTATTTTTAGTAAACTATGTGTCAAGAATTTTGGGTTATTCCAACTTTGCATATATTAATTATTATAGTGAATTATTTTCAATATCAGTTTCTGCTGTTTAACCTCAATGTTTGATATTTTATAACTTTCTAAAATTCTCTTTGCAACTTCTTTCCCAGATTCTTCCTCATCACAGAATACTTTACCGATTTGTTCTCCTTTTCTAACATAATTCCCAATTTTTTTAGGAAGATATGTACCGGAAGCATAATTCAATTTGGAATCTAATGCTTTTCTACCAGCTCCGATATCTATAAGAGCATATCCTATATTTTGAGTATTTATTGACTCCACCCAACCTTCTTTATCAGAAATTATTGGAATTTCATATTCCGCTTGAGGTAGTAGGGAAAGATTATCACAGACTTCGGGATTACTTCCCTGAGCTTTTACAAATTTTCTGAATGATTCTAAAGCCGTTCTATTCTTGATGGAATTATCAATCATAGTTTCTGCTTCGATTTTATCGGAAGTAATATCAGAAAGTAATAACATTTCACTTGCTAAAGTTTTGGTAAGTAAATCAATATCAGGAATGTTTTTTCCTTTTAAATATTCAATGCATTCACGGATTTCTAAAGCATTACCAGCATATTCTCCTAAAGGTGAGTTCATATTTGAAATGATAACTGAAACTCTTTGACCAAATTTTTCACCTGTTTTTATCAGGAGGTCTGCAAGAATGTTTGCAGTTTTTATTGTTTTTATAAAAGCTCCTGATCCAACCTTGAGGTCAATAACCAGATTCTGAGCACCTTCTGCAATTTTTTTACTCATAATACTTGCAGTAATAAGTGGTAAACTATCGACAGTTCCAGTTACACCGCGAAGTGCATAAATTCGACGGTCAGCAGGGATAAGTTCATCTGATTGTCCGATTATTGAAAAGCCTATTTCATCAACGAGCTTTTTAAATTGTTCTTCTGAAAGATCTGTTCGAAATCCCGGAATGGATTCGAGTTTATCTAAGGTTCCTCCTGTATGACCGAGTCCCCTACCGGAGATCATAGGAATTTTTCCTCCACAAGCAGCAACAATTGGAGCTAGCACAATGCTGATCTTATCCCCAACTCCGCCGGTTGAGTGTTTGTCAACAGTTCTATAATCAGAAGGGAATTTTATTATTTTTCCAGACTCAATATATATCTCTGTTAAAGTTTGAATTTCCTCGATTTCCATTCCCTGTAAATTGATTGCCATTAAGAGAGCAGACATCTGGTATTCGGGGAGTTTATTATCGAGGTAGGATTCGATAAAATATTTTAACTCTAACCGTGAAAGACTTTTACCGGTCTTTTTTTTTATAATAAGCTCAACTGGATTAAAATTCATTTTTTCGAGAGCTTACCACCATATCTGTTTGTTATTGTCATAGGTAAAGATTCGCTCTTCTTTTTTGGAACCTTCTTCCACTAACCAGAATAATCGTTTCTTAGGGATATCTTTAAATATCAAGGGATCACCTTTGGCAACCTGTTTTTCAATAGACTTCCATTCATCATCCCAATAGAAGAGTTCGTATGTAGCTCCTTCATCCAGGAAAACAATTTGTTTTTGTTCGGTTGCTTTTTCGATTATTTTTTTTGTTACGGAAATAAGTTTTATGAAATCATAATCACCATCACCTTGAAGTATTCGCAGATTACCATCCTTTCTTAGAATAAATGCTTTTCCTGCAGGTTTCAGTTCCTTGTTTATGTAAAACATGGGAAGGTATGCTAAGTTAACTCCCATATCGGTAAAGGTAACGGTTTTTCCTTTGATTTCACTCCAGTGGATAGCTTTCCATTCCCCGGAATTAAAAACACAAAGATATGCGAATCTGGCGCTATCAGGAATATCATAATTAAGTTCCAATGTAACATCAGAGACTTTTGTATATGCAGGAGTAACATCGATATAACTTTTACCTGCAAGCCAGGCTGGCACTTTTTCCTCTTCATTTAATTTGAACGCCAGGTTATCCTTTTGTTCTGAAAATGCTTTACGGTAAACTTTAGCCATACGGTGATGCAGAGAATAATCTCCCGGATTACTTTCGCATCCCATAAAAGGAATTACCTCTCCTCCAGGTGTTAAAATTGCATTCCAGGCGTGATTATTACCTGTATCAGCCCAGTGTGGTGTGTAATCACTTGTTACGGGAATACCATTAGCACGCATTGCATAAATTGTAAGGTTAGTCATATCTTCGCATCTACCCATTTTATTCATAAGCATTTCAAAAAGCCCCTGGTCTGTGGGATGAAGATAATATAGTGGATCGAATTTAAACCAGCTTTTAAGATCGTTATTGATTAATTGAGCTGCTTCGATTGGGTCATCTGGATTTTTCATTTTCTTATTAATATCCTTATAGCTTTCAAGGAAATATCCACGCCATGAACGCCAGGATTCAATAGGCTCATTACTACCACGATAAGGCAGAATGTATTCTTTGAAAACTTCATAAGAATAATTTCTTGACCAGGGTTTTTCTTCCCAAGCTTCAAATGCCAGTTCGATATTATCGATAAGGAAAGCAGCAGATACGGTTTGAATATCTAATTTTTTTTCTTTCAATTTCCAATGTAGTTCACCATGTTCTTTTTCAAGTGAGTCCATTGCTGCAATAGCTTCATCATAGTTATTATAATCGACAATATCCCAGGGAATTTCCACTTTGTTTGAATCGTAAAGAGCAAACTCAACAAAAGAATGATCATTTATATTTTCCAGAAGATAATACAGAGCATCCGATTGTAGGGAATCACCTTTATTATGAAAATATGAGATAGCATGTTTTATCTGTAGTTTGTTCTTTTTAGCTTTCTTAACTGAATTTTTTACGCTATCTGAATATTTTATTGATGAACAAGAAGCTAAAAGAATTGTGATTAAAATAATTCCTGAAAGTCTAAGAAACTTTTTCATATTTCCCCCTATATTTGCAAGACATTAATAAATTTTTCAAGTTGAATTTCAGCTTGCCATTTCCAGAATTTTTCTCCATCCACATATTCAATTTCATTTTCAATGCAATAATTTATTAGTAAAGTATTTTTTTCTGTATAAGGCAAATCAATGACCTTTTTTAGCAAAGACAGTTTAGTTATTTTAAGAAAATCTTCATTATTCGTGCCAATAGGAGTACAGTTAATGATTACAGCAAAACCTCTTTGGTTGACAGAATTTTCATGAATAAATGTTCTTAAATATCGAGAGGTCAATTCTTTTCCTTTTGCCATATTTCTACCGGAAAGATAAGTGTTCTCGAAATCCATAAAACTCATTAATGCTGTCTCCGCTGTAGCTCCCGTTCCATAGATTAAAATTTTTTCATTCTTTTTGATGTTTAAATATTTAATTGCATTTTTAAAAGCAATGACGTCGGTATTGAATACTTCATCTGATTTTGGTAAATATAAATTAATTACAGGAAATTTTTTGTCTTCTGAATTCTGATTTCTGAATTCTGACTTTTTTTTGAAGGGCATAGTAACAGAGAAACCATAAATTCTATTTTTAAATTTACAGGTTTTAAACCATTTCCAGAAATCATTAAAATCCTTAACGACAAAGGGCAGGTATATTGCATCGATTTTTTGTGATTGGAAATATTGGTTGTAAAATGTCAATCCGAGCGAATTTTCAACCTGCTCTCCTCCAACTGCACCACCAATTTGAGTATCTCTCGAGATTTTTGTTAAATTATATTGCTTAGCTTCGTTTTCTGTTATTTGTTCTGTTGCAGTTGGATAATTTTCTAATCCAATATAAGTTCCTTCAGCACCTAAAAATTTATATAAAATTCTACTGATCTTTCCAAGTTTTCCTATTCCAGCAAATAGAACAGGTTTATTTGAAGTTTGGATCAAATTTGAAATCAGGTTCAACTGGGTGTACTCAGTTAATTTAACAGCTATCTTTAAATATTTGGACGGGATCGAGTTTGATTTTTTGAATATACTTTTTATTCTTTCAATATCTAAGTTATCTGAAAAATCGTGGTAGGATAAAATAAGATTTGAAGCAGGTATGCATTGATTCTTGTAAAGTAAGATTTCGCAATCCACTAAGCATTTATACTTTGAAACCAGTTCTTGATAATAAGAGATTTTTTCATTGAAAGAGATCTGGTTTATCCCTCCTTCTGTTGCATCCCGGAAAGTTATTATTGTCTTTGAATCGATAAATTTCTGGGGGAAATTTTTATAATTTCGATGAAAATCCAATCGGAATTCTTTCCAATCAATTCTGGCTTTTTCTACCTGCTTTTGTATGAATTTGTCACTTAGATATGGAATAGATAAAATTATCATTGATTTATTTTACTTTCTTCTATAATCAGTTTCCAAAGTCCTTCAATGTAATTTTCATTAATTTTCCAGAGTTTGGCTTTCTTTTTTAAATTGTTCAAAATTTCTTTTTCACGTTCTTTATCATCTACCTTGATTTGTTTTTCCTTTTTGTATTTTCCAATAATAATGGAAATTTCTTTTCTTCGAATTAGTGCAACCAGTATATCCTCATCGATTTTATCGATAGCTTCACGGTAATCAACTAAATCTAATTTATTATCTTCTATTAATTTCTGATGGCTTATTGCATCTGCGAGGACTAATTTTATCATTGCTTTAGCAACCGGTAAAATGCGAGGAATAATGCAGGTATCATGTCTTCCTGAAGATTTGAATATAACTTCTTCACCCTCTTTGGAAATTGTTTTCTGTGGAATATTGATTGATGAAGTTGGTTTTACAACAAACCGGAAAACAAGTGATTGTCCGGTGCTTATCCCACCTAAAATTCCACCGGAATGATTACTCAAAAATCCTGTTTTATCCATCTGGTCATTTACCTGGCTGCCTTTTAATTGTGCAAGTTCAAAACCATCACCAAATTCAATTCCTTTTGTAGAGCCAATAGATAAGATAGCTTTAGCGAAGTTGGCATCGAGTTTTTCAAAAACCGGATCACCCAGACCAGCAGGTAAATTCTCGATTTTCACTTCAACAATCCCGCCAACTGAATCACCTTTTTCTTGAATCTTTTGAAGATAATCTACCAATTCATTGTAATTGTTTCTATCGAACCAGTTTAATTCATTTCTAAAATTAAAATCTAAGCTTTCAGCAACAAATTTTCCTATTTGAATTGGATATAAGTTAATCCTGATATCTTTGAGCAAATCGGTTACGAGTCCGGATGCAGCAACACGGCTGATGGTTTCTCTGCCGGAAGCGCGTCCCCCTCCTCGATAATCATAAATTTTAAATTTTTTGAAATAAGTATAATCAGCATGACCGGGTCTGAAAATATCTTTCAAATGCTCGTAATCCTCGGTGCGAGCTTCTTTATTGTAAACCACAAGACAGATAGGCATACCTGTCGTTTTTCCTTCAAAAACACCGGAGAGAATTACGAGCTTGTCCTCTTCTTTTCTACTTGATGTGAATTGTTTTTTACCAGGCTTTCTTGCATCCAGTTCGTTCTGAATCTCTTCCAGAGGAAATTTAATTCCGGGTTTTACATCTTCAATAACAACACCAATAGCAGGACCGTGACTTTCTCCAAAAGTAGTGATTCCAAAATATTTTCCAAAACTGTTAGCTTTCATAAATTTGTTCCTTATAACACTTTTCGAAAAACTTCAGTTAAGTTTAAAATTAAAATTTCTATGTCAATGATTTTTGCTCAATTCAAAAGAACATTTGACAACATAAAAAGCATTTTAATTCTAGTAGATAAATATCTATCTATTTCTAAGGAGGAAATATGAGTATGTCAATCTATACTCTTGCAGTTAATACAAACATGCCAGATGAAACAAATCTGCTGTCAATTGCGGCAAAAGGTGGATTCCTGATGATAGTACTTTTGTTGATTTCATTGGTAGCAATAACTATAATAATTGAGAGATTAATAAAACTGAGAAAGTCACAAAAAATTGAAGATGAATTCCTGCAGGAAATCTATGGACATCTTGGAAATAAAAATACTGAAAAAGCTATTCAAATATGTGAGAGAGAAAAGGACAATCCAATAGCAAATGTTTTTGCGAAAGCAATTGAAAGTTTGGATAATAATATAGCGGAAATTAAAGAGATAATAGAAACTTCCATAAAGAAGGAAATCCATCAGTTTGAGAAGAACCTGGGAACCTTAGCTACTTTCGCAGCTATTGCCCCTTTGATCGGTTTTTTGGGAACTGTAACTGGTATGGTAAAAGTTTTCATGAAAATTAGCGGAACCGGGGGTGGTGTGGATATAACTCTCCTGGCAAATGGTATCTGGGAAGCTTTGATCACAACTATCGGGGGATTGACAGTTGGTATAATTACCATACTTTTTTATAACTATCTGGTAGGAAAAGTTGAAAACCTGGCGCAGGAACTGGAAGAAAATTCACATGAATTCATTTTTAATATAAGGAGAATAAAGAATGAAGATTGATTTGAGAATGAAGAGAATATCAACAATTACCCTTATATCATTTGCTGACGTAATTTTCCTTCTGATTATTTTCCTTTTGATTTCATCGAATTTTATTACTCATTCGGGAATCAAAGTAAATCTTCCTGGCTCGAGTTCCCAGCAGAATGAATTTAATAAAAATATCAGCCTAACCTTAACTAAGGATGAAGAAATTTATATTAATAACGAATATGTAACCTGGGAAGAACTCCCTGAGGTCTTAAACCGCAAATTAATTGATGATCCTGAACAGGTTGTAGTAGTGCGTGCAGATGAAGATGTGTCCTTAAAATTAGTTGTTAAACTTCTGGATCTTGCCAGACTTTCCGGAACAAATAGATTTTTTATAGCTACTGAAATTAGGTATCCCAAAGAAAGAAAAAATGAGTGACAGAAAAAAAGCTATTTTTGGCTCTATATTTTTTCACTTACTTTTATTTTTATTAGCATATCTAATCCATTACACAATCCTTCCTGAAAGTGTTTTCAAAAGAATAGAGTTAATAGAATTCGGTTTTAATGAAATTCCGAATAATGAAAGATATATTTCTCCTTTATCACAACCATCGAGATTTTCAGAATTTCAGAAATTTGGTCAGAAAAGTAATTTAATTCCAAAGAAAGTAGAGTTGCCAAAAACCTTTTCTGAATCAGATGAGCCTGTTTATGTACCTCAACATGAAAAGATAGCATACAACCAGATTGATTTAAATGAAAAAATCGGAGATACACAAAAAACAATAAAGAGTAATTTAACCGAGGCTATTCTCAGTAAAGATAAAACTTATGATGTTGATGAACCAGCAGTCTCTACCAGTGATGAGTATTTAAAATCACTAACGAATAGACTATATGGTGAAAGTGGGAGTGATTCTCCATATATTTTGGAAGGAGAAATTGCTAATCGAAAAATATTAGAAAAAATTATTCCGGAATATCCTGAAGGGATTCAAATAAGTTCCAAAGTAAAAATAAGATTTGATGTGCTTCCTGATGGAACAGTTACAAATATGGTGATTATTCAGAAAGCTGATCCCAAGCTGGAATTGAATAGTCTAAATGCTCTCAGTAAATGGAAGTTTAATCCTCTTCATCAGGATATTATACAAAAAGGAATCATCACTTTTATTTACGAATTAAGGTAATATGAACAGAATCCTTTATATCAAAAATCTTGATGATGCAAAAGAAGAATTGGAAAAGATAAATGTTTCTTCTCAGGGTATAGGGTTTATGGCTCCAAAAGCACTGGAGCTTTCAATTAAACTTACAAATGTTCATATCGGTGCAGCAAATATTCTAAAACAGGAAATGCTATCTATCGGGGGAGATGCTGCAGTCACCCGCGGAGTTGTTAATGGTATTGAAAAACACAGCGATATGATCCTTCTTGGAAATGCGGATAAGATAAAAAAATTAATTAAAAAATTGGAAAATCAGACAATTTTTGGGCTTCCAGATATTAAAGAAGATTTGAAAATGCTGTTGCAGGAGTTTTTGGGAAAACCTGCAAAATCTATCAACTGTAATGGTAAGATATTAGACCTGTCTCGAATAAAAATCATGGGAGTTCTAAATGTAACTCCGGATAGTTTTTCTGATGGTGATAAATTCCTGGATACAGATAAAGCTGTGGAACATGCTCTAAGAATGATAAAGGAAGGTGCTGATATAATCGATATTGGCGGGGAATCAACCAGACCGAACGCAGAGAAAATTGATATTCAAACCGAACTGGGTCGAGTGATTCCTGTGATAGAAAAATTGAAGCAGAAAACCGATGTCCTCATCTCAATTGATACATGTAAAGCTGAAGTTGCTGAGAAAGCCATTGAAAAGGGAGCTTCAATTGTAAATGAAATCAGTGCATTAAGATTTGATAACAAAATGGTAGATGTTCTGAAAAAGTATAGAAACATCCCGGTTATTTTAATGCATATGCAGGGTACTCCACAGACAATGCAGAAGAATCCTTATTATAAGGATACGATCGAGGAGATATTACAGTTTTTCAAAGAAAGGATTGAATTCTGTATTTCAAATGGAATCGGGAAAGATAGAATAATCATCGATCCGGGAATAGGTTTCGGTAAAAGACATATTGATAATTTAGTGATTTTAAAGAAAATTTCTGAATTTAAATGTTTTGGTCTTCCTGTTATGATTGGTGCTTCCCGGAAGAGTTTCATTGGAAGAATTTATGAATCGGAACCTACTGATAGATTAGAAGGTAGTCTGGCAGCAACTGCTTTAGCATTCCAAAATGGAGTCGAAATTATTCGGGCTCATGATGTGAAAGAACACAAAAGATTTTTGCATACTCTACAAAGTATAAAGGAAATCAAATGAGTATATTAATGCCAAAAATTACAGATATAATAGATATTTTGATAGTTGCTTTTTTACTTTATAGGATTATAATCCTCTTGAGAAAAGCTGGTGGATACCAGATACTTATCGGGCTTGCAGCTGTTCTCCTGATCTATTTCACAGCATCTATCCTCAATTTGAATATGATGTCATCTGTATTAAAAGTTCTGAGGGATTACTGGATAATCATATTTATCATTTTATTCCAGCAGGAGATAAGGAATCTTTTTGCCCGTATTGCTCAAAGTCATGATCTGAAATCTTTATTTAGAGATGCCAAAAAGTCGGTGTATTCTCCGCTTTTAAATGCAGTATCAATAATGTCCTTCAGGAAAATAGGTGCACTCATTGTTATCGAGAACAGAAGAAAATTAAATGATTATATCGAAACTGGCGAAATAATAGATGCCCAGATATCTGTTAAATTACTACTCACAATTTTCAATAACAAGACAATCCTGCATGATGGAGCTGCTATCATTAGAAATAATAGAATCCATGCGGTTAAAGTAGTACTCCCTCTTTCTGAGAATGTGGAGTATGTTCAGAAATTTGGAACTCGTCATTTAGCAGCGGTTGGAATTACAGAGGGAACGGACTCGTTCACGATCGTTGTTTCCGAGGAAACGGGTCGAATTTCCGTTGCTAAAAATGGAGAGTTATCAATCGGTTTAACTATAGATGAACTTTCCCAGCGGATTAAAGATGAAACCCTATAAAAGACCTTTCTTAATTGCGATAACAGGCGGAATTGCTTCGGGAAAAACTACTGTTTCCAAATGGTTTGAAAATAAGGATTTTAAAGTTTACTATGCTGATAAAATTGGACATACCTTCTTAAACGATAAAGATATAATTTTAAAACTTGTAGAAAGATTTGGCAATAAAATTTTATCAGATAATAAAATCGATCGTAAGAAACTGGGGAATATAGTTTTCAAATCAAAAGAAGATCTTTATTTCTTAAACCAGCTTCTGCATCCAAAAATACGAAAAGAAACTCAAGAAATCATCGATAGCAGTACAGAAGATTACCTGATTTTTGAAATCCCGTTGCTTTTCGAAAATAGGATTGAAAAAGCATTCGACCTGACCATAAATATTTCCGCAAATAAAGAAAACCAGATAGGAAGATTAAAAAATAATTATGGCATTACACTTAAGGAAATCGAACAGAGGATCAAAGCCCAGATGTCGGATTTTGATAAACAGAAACTGGCAGATATAAATATAAACAACAATTCTACAATCAATGATTTATATAATAAACTTGAAAATCTGCTTCCGATAATAAGGAAATTAAAACACAAGGAAGTTCTACGATTGACTCATATCTAATTTTTTTTAAAAAGTAATTTGACAGATATTGTATAGAAAATGAAATTAACATGAAAGTAAATCGGGAGGTTAAAATGAAAAAAATATTTTTTATTACACTTCTTGTAATTATCACTTTTATGCTGAGTGCAGAGATTCTTCCAAATGCTTTCACACCCAATTTACTGATGCCTTCCTTTATGAATCCCGATAAATTTACAATGAATCACTCCATAACTTTTATGAGTGGATTTTCCTCAAATAACCAGAGCTTTTATCAATCTGTTTATACGAATCATTTAATGTATCAGTTCAGTTCAAAATTGAATTTACAAGTAGATTTGAATTTTGTTAACTTTGGAACAGCTACTTACCAAAGTGGGTTTAAATTTGAAGGAAATAATGATAATGCCAGTAAAGTTCTCCCAAATTTTCAGTTAAATTATAACCCCACTAAAAGTACACAAATAACTATCGAATTCAAACAGTATGTTAATCCGTATTATTATAACAGATTTTGGCGATAGAATAGAAGTTTAAATAAAAAACCTTCCGACAGATACCGGAAGGTTTTTTTAATTAGCTTGCTTTTCACTACTCTTTTTATCATCTTTGTGAAACGAAAACCCCTTTTCATGGAAAAGTATCAGGCAGGCATCTACCACATCAGGGTCGTAAAGTATACCGCGGTTTTTCTCAATTTCATCAAGAGCTGCATCAATTCCCAGTGATGGTCGGTAGGGTCTATGGGAAGACATTGCCTCGATTACATCAGCTACACTCAATATCCTGGCTTTAAGGTCTATATTTTCACCTTTCAAACCCTGTGGATATGAGGAGCCATCGTATCTTTCCTGGTGTTGAAGAACCATCTCTGCTACTGGCCAGGGAAACTCGATGGATTTCAAAATATCATAACCGGTTTGAGGATGTGTTTTGATCAGGTTGAATTCTGTAGGGGTTAATTTTCCAGGTTTACTGAGTATCTCTGCTGGAACATTTATTTTCCCGATATCGTGAACTAATGCTGCCAGGTTTATTCCCTCGATCTGTTTTTCTGTAAGCCCCATTTCTTTAGCCAGAGCAGTTGCC
>DAOVQH010000159.1 GCA_030628755.1 Candidatus Cloacimonadota bacterium
GCTCGTGCTTAAACTCCAGTTTAGGTATGTACTTGATTCAAAAACTCTGTTTTGTAACAGGTTAAAAGTATCATAGCGAGAAAAGGATTTTATGAAAAAATATATATTAATTCTAATTATTCTTTTTATTTCCGTACAAATATTTTCATACAGTTATGGGAAAAATAAGATTCAATCCTCAAAGCTTAAATGGTCAAAGATTGAAACTCTACATTTCGATATTTATTTCCAGAAAGGTGAGAATCAATTTGGTAAAACTGTTGCTCTTATAGCAGAAGAAGCTTATTATTATATAAAACAGGATTTTAAAACACCCATTAAAAATCGTATTCCGGTTATATTTTATAAATCGCATCAGGAATTTGAAACAACAAATATCATATTTCCACTTCTGAGTGAAGCTGTTGGCGGATTTACAGAAACAGCTCGAAATCGAATAGCTGTTCCCTTTGATGGTAGTTATAAAAAGATGGAAGAGATCTTCGTTCACGAACTTACCCATGCGTATATAAATGAATTGAATAAGAGCAGAAACAGGTTTTTGAACTTAACCGGTTTTCCCTTCTGGTTCCAGGAAGGTCTTCCTGAATTTGAAGCTGTAGGTGGAGAAGATGTTTATAATAATATGTTCGTCATTGATATGTTAATTAATGAGGGCATTGGCGACTTGAGCATGATTGGGGGGTTTTTTGCTTATCGATTGGGTGAATCTTTCCTGGTTTTTGTAGAAGAGGAATATGGACGGGATACCGTAGTTGAATTGTTCTACGCCCTGAGGTATAATAGCACTGCTGATGTTGCCTTTAAAAAAGTTTTTGGAATGGAATTTAAGGATATTCAGCTTCAATGGAAAAACCACCTGAAAAGAAAGTATTATCCCTATTTTGCTGATTTCGATATTCTCTATGAAGTATGTGAACGGAAAACTGACCATAAAGATGATGGCTCATTTTTGAATTTCGCTCCTCGATTTTCACCGGATGGGAACGATTTTCTCTATTTCTCAAATAAGAATATCAGAACAGATATCTGGAAGGGTTCTACTCTTGGATTGTATAAAAGTGAAAAAATTCTTAATGGTGAGACTTCCGGGAAGTTTGAAGAATTTCATTTTCAGAGGAATAATATTAGCTGGTTCCCTGATGGCGAAAGATTTGCTTTTGTATCCAAGACATCTTTTGGTGACAGGATCTACGTGATGAATTTTAAAAGTGGGGAAATTGTTTACACCTTCTCATTCCCCGAATTCGATGCTATTTATGAGATCGATGTTTCAAAAGATGGCAAGAAAATAGTTTTTGCAGGTCAGAAGGACCTGAAGAATGATATCTATGTTTATGAAATAGAAACTGGAAAAATTACCCAGATCACAAATGATCATTATTATGACAATCAACCCCGTTGGTCTCCTGATGATAAAAAGATAGTTTTTGCTTCCGCTCGCACCATTAACGAGAGCGCAAAAAGGGATCAGGTTTTCAGTAAACTGACCGGTGATATTTTCTATTATGACCTTGAGGAAAATGTATTCTATAGTGTTACGGATGATAAACAGAATAATAGTTTCCCGTTTTGGAACAGTGACGGAAGTAAAATTCTGTTTGTCTCAGAACAGGAGATAACCACAAATTTCGAAGTTATAGACATCCTAACCGGACAAAGAGCTCAAGTTACAAATGTACATGGTGGTGTATTCACAGGTGATATCAGTGCCAATGATGATGAATTGATATTTTCGGGATATTATAATGGCGGCTGGGATGTTTATTTAAGATCAAATCCGCTTGATGATCTGGAATATGTAGATTATAAAATTCCTGAAAGGTTTGAATTTAAAGATGATTTCTATGAAAAGTTCGATATCAGTCGTTACAAAGTGTTTGGTAAAACAGGTAGGAAATTTAAGAAAGAATTACCTGAATATTCTCCGAGTGTAACCAAAATCGATATTGGAAGTTTTACTAAAATCGATAGTATGAACCAGAGATACAATATTGAACTGGATAAAAAGCCTACTGAAATACTTGAACCTTTGATTAAACCCTATAAAACCCGATTTGCTCTGGATTATCTCTGGGGTGGGGTGGCATATTCTCCATCTGGTGGAACTTACGCACAAATACAATTCGGTCTTTCCGACCTGATGGGAAATCACTCTCTGGGTATTAATCTTGGAATTTCTGGAGACCTAGATACCTCAGATCTGATTCTGAATTACCTCTATCTTGCTCACCGTATAGATTACGGGGTTGGTTGCTTCTACCTTAATGATGAATGGGTTTATAAGGTTATTTATCCAGATGAGTCCCCAAGTGATTATTTTCGCGAGAGGGAACGTGAATTCGGGATTTATACAATATTACGTTATCCCTTTAATAAATTCTGGCGGGTTGATTTCGAAAACCTGTTTTACAAAAATATCATTAAACGTGATTGGTGGGATGACCGTGATGGAAAATGGCTGGAAGAGTATCTTCCTCAATTTATGCAAGATCCACCGAACAACCTTAGTGTTAAAGAAACTGAACTTGTTTGTGCTCCTCAAATCACCTTTGTACACGATAATGCCATTTATGGTAGTGTGGGACCTGTTTCCGGCTGGAGAGGTGCACTTTTATTTAACAGGAGTTTTTCCACCACAAAAAGTTATTCTGTAGTTTTTTCCGATATTCGAAACTACCTTTTCTTTGAAAAGAGATACTCCCTGGCTTTTCGTCTTCTGGAAGGAGCTATCATTGGAGATACCAACCAGCGGTTTGTAATGGATTTTTTCAGTGGTGTTCGAGGATATAACAAGGAAATTGAAGGTAAGAAAAAATTCCTTTCCAGTATAGAACTTAGATTTCCTTTCATAGATAATTTCAAGCTGGCATTCCCCTTGCCATTGTATTTCTACCAGATTCGGGGCAGTATATTTATCGATATCGGCAGCGTATGGGAAAATAATAAAGATTTAAGATTTTATGAAAATGATAGATTAAAAGACCTGAAACTGGGTATCGGGTTTGGTCCCAGATTAAATATGGGTTATTTTGTGCTGAAGTTTGATATTGCCTGGCACACCGACCTATACGATTTCAGTAAACCATCTTACTATATCAGCTTAGCTCCGGATTTTTAGAAATCTACCACTGACAATACTGGTTACGAAGTTTTTCTTCGTAATCCTGTAAGACTCTTTTATGATAACAACGTTCCCAAGAAAAACTTGGGAACGAGAAGAATAAGGACTGGTTACGAAGTTTTTCTTCCGTAACCCGTAATCTCTTTTTAAAACAACAACGTTCCCAAGAAAAACTTGGGAACGAGAAGAATTATCAGACAGTTTCATTTCTCTTTTTGTATTTCTGCATTATTTCTTCTTCTTTCTAAAGTTCAAAATAAGCCATTCTTTTTTTATGAAAATAATATAAAATCCTAAATAAATCAAAGCAAGTATTATAATCGAATCCCAAAACTTAATGGCAAAAAAAGCATAAATATATATCCAGGCAATATGAATTAATCTATTTATAAATTCAAATTTGGGGCTTTTGATCCTGACAATTTCATATTCAGCACTTTTATTAGATACATTTACTTTAATATAATGATAAAAATGATGTTGAGGGTCAGAACCATGTAATTCAGCACCAGCTCCACCAGTAATTATGTATGGTGTTTTTCCCCAAATCCCGTTGTAATATCCATGAATATGTGAGCAAAAAAGCATAGTTATATTGTTCATATCAAAAAGATTATTTAATTTCTTTGAAAAAGCAGTATCTTTCAAACAATGGTCTATTATATGTTTGCTTTTCTGTGGATCATATAATGGTACATGCATAAAAATAAAACGATACTTATAATTTTGACTTATTTGCAGCTCATTTTTTAACCAGTTCATTTGCCATGCGTCAAGATTTGTTTCGTTAGCATTATCCAAAATAATAAAATAGCTGTTGCCAATTGCAAAAGAATAGTAAAATGTTCCAAATAGCTCATAATAATTTGCCCTACCCAGATCTGTTATCTCATGATTGCCAATTGCAGTTAATAATGGCTTATTAAGGTTTTTTATTTGATTTATAAAGAATCTGAATTTTTCTTTTTCTCCATCATAAACCAAATCCCCGAGAGCGATAGCAAATAATGCTTCTTCATCATTAACTTTTTTTATTAAATTTTCGAATGTCTTTACTGAATTTTTATTATCACCAAATACTATGAATTCAAATTCATTTTTTGTCTTGTTTATCTTTTGCAGTTGTTGATAATTCCACTTATCAATTTTAGGAAAAGATAATATGGAATGAATTTTTATAAAACATGCAGTTATTAATAAAATTAATACCCCACCAGATAAAAATTTATTGAATACGTTTTTTTTCATTTTTGTAAAACGTTTATTTTCTAATTTTTTAGTCATCATTTTTCCTCTATTATTTTTTAAATAAATTGAGAAGAAATTATGTGTATATCCATGTCAAATAAAATCCTATAACTCAAACAAATAGGCTTCTAACTTTTATTCACTGTGGCATTAGGACACGTCTTCGTTAAACCATAGTGATGTAGGCAGCAGTTTACCTTGTGAAATTCAGTTCGCTGAATATTTCTACAGGGGGATGAGCTAAGGATTAAAGGTAAATATCTGAGATTCTTCCTGAGAACTGCGTGAAAGAATCGTCAGAAAGACAGATGTTTTCTTCTTGCTTATCTACGTTTTCCCTTTGCTAAAGGGAAACTGCAAAGGGTTCTTACACCAATTTCTCAATCGTCTCTCTACACAAGTCCTGCGATCTTTGTAAGGAATCGCTTTCCACGTACACGCGGATAATATGTTCAGTTCCACTTTTACGGAGGTGAATCCAGAATTTATCTCCCAGAACTTTAATTCCATCGGTACGGTCGAGTTTATGATCAGTAAAAATTTCAGGAACTTTTGCCATTATACTGTCCAGTTGGTCAGGAGCGACTTTTATCTTATCTTTTGAGAAATAGTAATGGGGGATCTCTTCAGCTAACAGGGAAATGGTTTTTCCACTTTCAGCCATATAACCCAGGATCAATGTCATTCCAGCAGGAGCATCGCGGGTATAATGCACTTCCGGGCAGATTATTCCTCCGTTACCTTCACCACCAATCGGGCTTTGAATTTCCTTCATTTTTTTACCAACGTTTATTTCTCCCACTTTTGTACGGTGAACTTTTACTCCAAACTCTTTTGCAATATCTTCTGATGCCATCGAAGATGAAAGGTTGGTTACAATATCGCCTTTTATTTTGGAAAGGATGAATTTTTCAGCTAAAAGAAGCGAAAGTTCTTCTCCGATACATTTTCCATTTTCATCAACAATTGCCAGTCTATCCACATCGGGATCGGTGGCAAAGCCGATATCAGCTTTATGGGCTGCTACAGCTTCTTCTAATTGCTTCAGGTTTTTGTTCAAAGGCTCGGGAGGGTGAGCAAAAATGCCTGTAGGTTCGCTGTTTAGTTCGAAGGTTTGGCAGCCCAGATCTCTCAACAATCGTGGAGAGATCAAGCCACCGGCACCATTCACTGAATCAATTACTACTTTGAATTTTTTTAATCGGATTTTCTCAATATTAAGATAAGGAATATTCAGGATCTTTTTAATATGACGTTTCGTGGCTTCTCTATCCTGCGTAAGTTTCCCGATTTTATCCCGGTCTGCATACTCAATTGGGTCATTCAGGGAATCTATGAACCTTTGAGCTTCTTCCGGGAAAAGGAACATCCCATTTTCACCAACGAATTTCATTGCATTCCACTCTGCCGGGTTATGTGATGCAGTTATGGAAATACCTCCTCTGGCATCAGATTCCTCTACAGCCAGAAGAACAGTTGGAGTAGAAACAATTCCCAGATCCACTACATCACAGCCGACTCTCATCAAACCGGTGGAGACAGCACGAAACATTTCCTGACCGCTAATACGTGAATCTCTTCCCACAATTATTTTTCCTTGATTGCAAAAAATCCCGAAATGGGATGCGAATTTTACTGCTATTTCTGGTGTTAGAGATTCACCGAATATTCCCCTGACACCCGAAACGCTTATCATTAGTTTGTTCATAGTTTTTGCTCCTGGTTACTACTGTGATCAACATTATGTTGGTTCTACCTTACAGGTTGAACCACATATTAAATCTCACCATCCTGGTGAGTTACGGTCAAGACCAAGGATGGTCTTGGTTA
>DAOVQH010000066.1 GCA_030628755.1 Candidatus Cloacimonadota bacterium
ATGTTATAGAATGGTTGTTTAACTTTAATGTATTTCTTCTATACTCAAAGTGGGAAGGTTTGCCAATATCAATCTTGGAAGCTATGTCAGTTGGTTTACCAGTAGTAGCATCTGATATTAAAGGTAACAGCGAACTTGTTAATGAGAATAATGGTTTACTTATTTCAATTAATGATATTGACAAATTAGAACAGGTGTTAAGAAGTTTGCCTGATAAATTAAGTGAACTTAGTTCATGGGGAGAAAACTCAAGGAAAATGGTAGAAGAAAAATTTAATCTTAAAAACTTTGAGAATAATTATAAAAAAATATATGAATTATAAAGAAATCTTATTTACTTTCTTACTTTCATTTATACTTACTTATTTATTAGTACCATTAAATATAAAATTCTCAAGAAAATTTAAGTTAATTGATTATCCTCATGAAAGAGGAATCCATAAAAAAGAAATTCCTTTAGCTGGTGGTCTTTCCTTTGCAATTCCGATTTTAATTTTACAGATACTTTTATATTTCAATTATAAATTATTTGGTTTTGAAAAAGCTATTGGACTCCAAATATTGAAACTTGCTATTGGCAGTTTTTTTATTCTTATTTTGGGTTATTTAGACGATAAAAGAAAATTTACTGCAAGATATAAATTGGTGTTTCAAATAATAATAATCATAGCTATGTATTTCATGGGATTTAGAATGACATTGCTGACTAACCCTTTTGGTGAGGGAATTAATCTTGGTTTATTATCTTTTCCTATGACAATTGTCTGGTTTATATTTGTCATAAATGCATTTAATCTGATAGATGGGATTGACGGTTTAGCTGCAGGAATTGTAGTTATAACTACTGCAGTTCTTTCTGCAGTCAGTATTGTATTTTCAAACCAATTAATAGCATTATTAGCTTTAATTATAATGGGAAGTAATTTGGCTTTTTTACGTTATAATTTTTATCCTGCACAAATATTTATGGGTGATACAGGTAGCTTGTTTATAGGATTTAATATTGCAGCGATTTCTATTTTTGGGGCATCACAATTTAAAGGAATAACCACAATGACATTACTTATCCCAATAACTGTATTAATTATCCCGATTAGTGATACAATTATGGCTATTTTTAGAAGAATTAAAAGAAAAAAAAATATTTTCCAAGCTGATAAAGAACACATACATCATAAGTTATTAGAAATCGGACTTTCTCAGAAATCGATAGCTGTAATATGTTATTTTGTTACCTTTCTATTTGGGTTGATAGCATTCGGTTTTTCTTTTGTTTCAAAAGAGATACTTTTATTAATTCTAATTCTCCTGACGTTAATTGTATTAATTATTCTTTATTTCATTTTTAAAAAAGGAAAAAGATTATGAAATGCCTTATAATTATTATTGCTTTATTAATGATTATCTCGTTTGGGAACTGTTTAAAAAATTGGAAAGTATATACCAATACAACCCATATTTATGATGTAACTCAAATTGGATCAAAGCTTTACATTGCCAGTTGGGGTGGATTGGAAATATATAATTTGGATACTGAACAATTTGAAGAGAAATACACAACTATAGATGGTTTAACCAATAATGAAATAAGATCGTTGGAATTCATGGATAGTTCAGAATTACTCTTAATAGGAACCAGAAACGGAGGAGTTAATCTTCTTTCTGAAAACGATTTTATAATGCCGATCAATGAGATTATAGGATTAGCATCTGATAGAGTTAATAAAATTGTTCACAAAGATTCGTTAATTTTTATTGCTACAAAAGAGGGAATTAGTGTTTTCACTGATAATCCTGAGTTTCCCTTTCCTTTTTTAGTTCATAATTATACAATTGAAAATGGACTTTCTGCAAATAATATAACATCATTACAAATATCAGAGAATGATTACCTTTATTGTGGGAGTGAATTTGGTCTGGATTACGTACATATTGATTCAATGAATGTTTTGAATTTATGGAACCACTTAAATGAAGAAAATTCCATTCTACCAAGTGAGAATATATCTTCTATCTATATAAATGAGAATATGATAGCTATTGGAACTGATAGCGGAGTTATAGTTACAAATGAGATTCAAAATCCTGAGTCATGGACTATTTATAAAGATGGTGAGAGTGTTTTTCCTGTATATTTAGATAGTGAAAATAGTTTATGGTTCAGCTATGGTGTGTGGGATGATGATCTTTTAACAATACAGGATACTTCAGATTTTGCTATTACTAGAATTTCAGAGAATGGAACCGAGATTTCCTGGCAGGAGAATGAATCAGGTCTAACTACTTCTGATATTATGGGGTTCGAAGAAATTAACGGACAAATATGTGCATTTACATGGGGAGAGGGTGTTTTTGTATATGATGGAAATGATTGGAGTTCCAATATCAAGGCAGATTGTATTATTGCGAACTTGGTCACGGATGTTGAAGTTGATAAAAAAGGCAAAATATGGGTTTCTAATGGCTATCTTGGGGGTGAAGTTCTTGGAAAAGGAACTAAAGGAATATCTTCTACTTCCGATGGACAAAATTGGGAAAATATTACATCGGAAGCGTATCCTTTATTAAAAACAAATAACGTTCTTGATATTGAAGTGGATGTTAATAATAAAAAATGGTTTGCCTGCTGGCAGTTAGATGTAATTGGAAATTGCGGTTTATCAATATACGATGACCAGAATGATAACTGGGAAATCCTTTCCGGGCTCACAACAAATTATGTTACATCTATTAATAAAGATAATCAAGATAGAATGTGGGTAAGTACATTTAATGGGTGTAATATAGTAGAAGCACAGAGTAGTATCTATGTAACTCACCAATTTGAAATTTTATATTGTGATGATCAAAAGATTATGCTTACTTTTATAGGTAAAAAAAGAATCTATTTTGGTTCTCTTCACTATGGTTTACAATTTTGGGATGATACTTCAGATCCTGAAACAAATGGTGTTTATTGGGGAAGAACTCCTTTTATAGATTTACATGCTGGGCAAATTTTTGACATCGATTCAAGGGAAATCGATAATAAAGAAGAAATTTGGATTGCAGCTTCAACTGGATTATTCATGTTCGATGGTGAAGACTGGTTTTTATATGGAACTCACATAAAAAAGAAAGTATGGTGGAATAATTCTTGGTTCTGGGATGAAAATAATCCAAATCCAGAATACTGGTATTATGAGGGACAGGAACGACTTTATGGCTCTGAGCCAACCTTTCCCACAGCACTTTTTGTAGATCCTTTCGGTTTAATCTGGATAGGTACAAAGGATGCTGGTATTACTGTTTTTGATACATCAAGAGATAAATTTACAAATTATACGACAGAAAATTCTCCTTTAATCTCCAATACAATAACTACTTTTTCATATGAACCAACTACGGGTACACTGTATATCGGTACTAATGAAGGATTAAATTCTGTTGAGATAGGGATCTCAGTAGAGAATAATTTGGAAACTGAACTTTACAAAACAATTGCATATCCAAACCCGTTTTATCCTGATAATGGAAATTACCTCAGGATTGAGAATGTATCAAGTTACACAATGCCAAAAGGTGATGTATTCTGCCATATTTATGATCTGAATGGAGAACTGGTTATAAAACTGTCAAAAGATATTTATGAACAATTCAGCTGGGATGGGAAAAATAAGGCTGAAAAGGAATGCAGCTCAGGAATTTATTTTTATGTAGTATCTACATCTGATGGGCAAGTTTCTAAAGGAAAAATAATTCTTATACGCTAGAATAAAATGAAGAAAAAACTCCTGTTTATTTCTGCTTATAATTCATCATTTGTTAAGAATGATCTGAAAATTCTGAGAAAACACTACATAGTAAAAGCTCCTGACCTAGTTGGGAAAAAGAAAAATCTTTATGATTTGTTGTATTCATTTTTTTCGATTTTATGGGGAGTGTTAAGATCAGATATTGTCTTTTGCTGGTTTGCAGATTTCAAAGCATATCTGGCCGTCTCGTTTGCAAATTTATTCGGTAAAAAATCATTTGTAGTTGTTGGTGGCTATGAGGTAACGAATCTACCGGAAATTAACTATGGTGGATTGCTAAATAAAGGTAATCTAAAAAGACTCAAGCATACATTATCGAAGGCAACTAAAGTGTTTGCTGTTTCCGAATTTAGTAAAACGGAAATAACAGATTTGATCTCAGGTATTGATATTAAAGTTCTTCATCATGGATTAGACCTTAGCGAAAATAAATTACAAAAAGGAAATTTGGTAGTAACAATTGGTAATGCTGTAAAAGACATCTACAAATTAAAAGGATTGGAAACTTATGTAAATACATCTCTGAAATTTCCTGAATTTACATTTGTTATAATCGGAAAATATGATGATGAAATCAAGCGAAAAATGTTGAAGATGAATTCGAAAATTACCTTTAAAGGACAGATTCCTCAAGATGAAGTTTATAAATGGTTGAAAAAAGCTAAAGTTTACTGCCAGCTTTCTCTTCGTGAATCTTTTGGTTTTGCATTACTGGAAGCAATGAGCTTTGGATGTATTCCTGTTGTAACAAACCGTGGTGCTCTTCCTGAAGTTGTAGGAGAAACCGGTTTCATAGTTTCATATGATGATGTTGAAGATACGGTAAATGCAATTAGACTTGCTATGAATTCTGATAATGATTCTGAAGTAAGAAAAAGGGTTAAAGATAATTTCTCACTGCAAAAGAGGGAATTGCTTCTGCTCAAAGAAATGAAGAGAACAGATGAGACTTAAAATTGGCATTTGGGGATTTCAACCCGGATATGAGATAATCCTGGAACAGATTGGCATTCCGTATGAAAAGATATCTGAAGATACTAATATAACTTTAGAGAATTACTCTGTAATTATTATTTCGGAAATTGTTCAAGAATCTGATAAACCGGTTATTTTAGAATACCTAAATACCGGTGGTTCTGTATTACTGAACGCCAGATGCTGGGCAAATTTATATAGGAAGAAACTTAAACAGAAGAAAGTTCGATTCCTTATCTCAGATAACAATTCAATTTATTCATCGTTAGGATTAGTTGATATCTATACAAAAATTTCATTTGTTGATTCAAGAGAATTAGATATTCTTGATGAAGGATTAAAAATATATAGTACAAAAATAGGTAATGGTTTTGCTTTAATATTTCCTTTTGAAATTAATTCACTTGTTTTGGATACTCAGTCACTCAGGAAGAGATTTTATACTGAAAGAAAAGAACTACCATCGGAAATTGTAGCTAGGGTTTCCAAAGGAAAGCTGCGAGAACTAGTGCGAATATCTTTGGAAAGGCTCCATCATAAAAGAGGACTACCTTTTGTTCATAAATGGTATTTTCCTGATAGCAGTGAAAATGTATTCATCTTCAGATTGGATACAGATTTCTGTTCTTCCCATCAAGCAAATAATATGGTTGAAGTATGTAGAAAAAATGGCATTTCAGCCACCTGGTTTTTAGATACAACATCTAAAGAACGACTGCAAAATTACGCAGAAATGAAAGATCAGGAATTAGCTTTGCATTGTGACAGACACCTGGTTTTCGATGATTATAAAAGCAATCTGGATAACATAAAGACAGCACTATCCAAACTTGAAAAATCAAGAATTAACCCAACAGGTTTTGCTGCTCCTTTTGGTGATTGGAATCCTGAACTGGCAAAAGTACTGGATGATATAAATTTGGAATACTCTTCTGAATTTACTTTAGACTATGATGATCTGCCCTTTTATCCATTTATAAATGGAAAGTTCTCAAAAGTTCTTCAGATCCCGATCCATCCAATAAGCCTGGGTTGGCTTCGTAGATCTCATTTTTTACCAAAAGAAATGCTGAATTATTACTTAAGATTAATTGATGATAAATTCCATTCAAATGAACCTATAATCATTTATCATCATCCTCACCAAGAATATTTGGATATTCTTGATCAGGTGTTTCAATCTGTGAACAAATATAAAATACAAAAAATGACAATGTTTGAATATGCAAAATGGTGGAAAAAGAGAATCGACACGCAACCTGATCTCTATTTTGAAGAAACAAGTTTGAGATCAAATTTAGAGAAGGGAGATATTTCCTTACGAATCACATTGGAAAAAGGCTCCATAATAACAAAGCTAAATAAAAGGATAGACCTGGCAAATCTTAAGTTTATCAAACAGAAAAAAGTCGAACGTCAACCTGATTTAAATAGGCTTCGTAAATGGTGCTGGCGAGATGTTTTGTATAATTATGAATCGATAAGAGGGAAAAGGAAGAAATGAGAATATTTTTAGCAAGTTATCAATCAATTATGTTGAACAAGGGTGGCCCGACTTATGTGGTTTTAAATCTTGAAAAAGAGTTAACAAAACTTAAAGTAGATGTTCGATTATTTGATATGTGGAATAAGAATAATGAATTTGGTAAAAATGAGTTATTACATGTTTTCAATGCCAGTATTGCCACCTACTCATTCGCTAAAAATTTAGTATCTTGTGGTGCACAATATGTTGTAAATCCCATTTTTTACAGTAATCACCCAGCCTGGAAAATACGTATGTACCATACATTTGAAAAACCTGTGAGAACTGTTTTCAAGCGCAGTTTTTCTGATTATTATTACACAAGCTTTATATGCGAAAACGCCAAAAGAGTTTTACCAAATACAAAAGCAGAAGGTGAGTTATTGAGTAAAGCGATGAGGATAAAAAGTAATAAAATCCAAGTTATTCATAATGGTGTGGAAGAACGATTTTTGGATGCTGACCCCACTTTGTTCGAAACGAAATATGGACTTAAAGATTTTGTTTTACATGTTGGCCACGTTGGAGCTGTAAGAAAAAATTCATTTAATTTGATAAAAGCACTTCAAAAACTTGATGTTCCAGCAGTTATTATAGCTGATGTTTTAGATAATGCTGAAAGCAAAAAGTGCTTAGATGAAATTAACAAATCAAAAAATATTAAATTGATACAATGGGTTAAACACGATAATCCTCTTTTGGCTTCTGCTTATGCTGCCTGTAAAGCATTCGTATTACCTTCAAGATATGAAACTCCTGGAATTGCTGCAATGGAAGCAGCTCTCGCCGGAGCAAATGTAGTAAATACTCCTTATGGTGGGACAAAAGACTATTTCGCTGAGTTTGTTGACTACCATAATCCTCATTCAATTGATTCAATAGCAAATGCAATTGAAAAGTCATTGAACAAGAAGAAAAATGACATTCTAAAGAACCATATTAAAGAGAACTTTCTCTGGAGTATAATTGCGAAGAAAACGCTTGAAATGTATCAAGATGTATTGGGAAAATAATTTATGAAAAAAATTATTATTATTATCGGAACCAGGCCTGAAGCCATTAAAACTGCAATTCTAATCAAAAAATTACAGGAAGAATATGAAGAGATATTTCAATATAAATTAATTTTAACCGGGCAGCATGATACAATGCTTAATCAAGTTCTGGACTTCTTTCATATTTCACCAGATTATGATTTAAAATTAATGATAAATAATCAACAGCTTTGTGAGCTTACAGCAAAGGTTATTACAAGTATTGATCCGATATTAAAAAAGGAAAAACCGGATATTGTTTTAGTGCAAGGAGATACAACTACTGCATTTACCGGATCGTTAGCTGCTTTCTACAATCATATTGAAATTGGCCATATTGAGGCAGGTTTACGAACTTATGATAAATTTCAGCCCTTTCCCGAAGAAATAAACAGACAGCTTGTAGATGTCATTGCTGATTTTTACTTTGCGCCTACCGAATTAAACAAAAGTAATTTGTTAAAAGAGAACATTTCAGAGAACAAAATTTATATCACGGGAAACACAATTGTTGATGCTTTATTAGAAATTAAAAAAGAACATTCCATAGTTTCCAATGAGGAAATTATTCTCATCACAGCGCATAGAAGGGAAAATTTTGGTATTGGAATTAGAAATATCTGTGATGCAATAATTGAATTAGCAAAGAAATTACCTGATTATCAATTTGTCTATCCGGTTCATAAGAATCCTAATATTCATAATGTCGTGTATAAAAGACTTAAGGGATTAAAAAATATAAAATTATTTGAACCACTTAATTATATCAATTTTATTAAACTAATGATGAAAAGTAAAATCATTTTAACAGATTCAGGTGGAGTACAGGAAGAAGCAACAACTCTCGGTATCCCTACTATTGTTTTAAGAGAGATTACAGAAAGACCGGAAGGTGTTGACTCTAATATTCTGAAAATTGTTGGAACAAATAAAAAAAAGATTGTTAATACAACTTTAAATTTATTAAGAAGTAATATAATATATATTTCGAGTGATGTTTATGGTAATGGGACTGCCAGCGAAAAAATATTGCAGATTCTTGCTAAAGAACTATAAATATATGAACATCCGAAAAAAGAAGGATTTTTTATTACAAGAAGATATTATGAAAAATTTCGTTTGGCCTGTGATTGCGGAAAAAGCGGTTGAAATGTATGAAGAAGTTTTGAAAACATGAAAAAATATTTAAGAAAGACTTTAGAATACACTGCTGGCAATCTTTTCAATAAATTATTATTACTTTTATTACTTCCAATTTTCACCCATTTAATGGTCCCTGAAGAATTCGCAATTTATGCCAATTTGATGATATTTATTTCATTTGCCAGTTTAATTTATTTCCTTGGATTGCAACAATCTTTGTTTTCATATTTCCATCATGAGAGAACAAACGAATATAAGTATTCTTTGATATCATCAATCTATATTACCATAGTTACGATTGGTATAATACTTTCTTTATTAATTATTTGTTTCAGGAGTCAACTTTCCCTTCTTATTGTAAGAACAGAACTTTATGAAAATTTGTTTGTATGGATAAGCTTGATTTTATTATTTGATTTAATTTGTGGTATGACTCTTAGCATTTTAAACATTATGGAAAAATCTGCAAATTATGTATTACTTTCTATAGTAAGAAATGTGCTTTTTTTGATTCTTGTTATAAGAAGTATAATTACCAAGCAATTTTCTATTAATAATTTATTTATCTATTTAACAATTTCATCAATTTGTTCTGCATTAATTTCTTCTTTAAATATATTTAAAATATTAAATGATTTATCATTAGAGAAGTTAAAGAAGAAAATATTCTCATTCAGTATTATAAAAAGTCCTTTAAAATTTGGTATAATAATGATCCCCGGCACAATTGCAATGATAATATTACGTGTTTTTGATAGATATATGCTTACGTATTTATCAGCAAATTCGCTCTATGATGTAGGAATTTATGCAGTTGGTTATCGAATTGGAATGATAATGCAATTCCTTGTCTCAATGGTGAGTCTTGTATATTTACCATATGCTATGAGGATTGCTGATAAATCAAACGCAAAAGAATCATACAAGAATATTTTTAAATATTTTGTGATTTTTGGTGGAATCCTGGGTACTGTAGTTATTTTCTTTTCTTCAGAGATATTTTATTTATTTATTGATAAAGCATATTCTGAAGGAATTAAAATAGTTTTTTTTAGTGTTATTTCTAATTTTTTACTAGGTGTTTTTAATATTATTAATATCAGTTTTTATATAAAGAAAAAAGCAGGAAATATAACACTTGCTGTTGGAATTGGCGCATTACTGAATATCTTCTTGAATTTTATTTTAATTCCAATTTATGGAATATATGGTGCTGGAATCGCTTCAGTAATTGCTTATTTTTTCATTGTAATATTCAATTACTTTGCTGCAAAAAGAGTCTATTTCATTGATTATAATTTTGCTTATGTAATTGCTATATTAGTGTTTATGGTATTTTTTTCAATGCTTAACTTTATTTTAAAGACAAATACATTCATATCGCTAATAAAAGTTACTCTAATTATAACTTCTCTTTCAGTTTTTATATATAGTTTTCGTCGAAATGATAAGTTCAAGAAATTTCTAAATATAATATTTATCGATATGAACAATCAGGAAAATAGTTCTTAATTACTATAATGTATGTTAATAAATCAATCCTGATATTTATTTTAATTATTTCATTATTTTCTTGTATTATTAGATTTCATCGAATTAGTGCTGATCCCGATACTTCAGTAACCTGGAGTGGAGCTTTCTTTACAGATGAAGGTTTTTATTCAACAAACGCAGTAAAGAAAATATTAACAGGACATTTTATTTGTGACAATTTTAATCACATTCTAGTTATGCCAGTGATGTCATTTTTACAGTATTACTGTCTTCAAT
>DAOVQH010000105.1 GCA_030628755.1 Candidatus Cloacimonadota bacterium
CTCGTAAGAAACAATGTTGTTATGTGATATTGCCTATGTAAATTTGTCATATTTCTATCATCAGAAGCGAAGCCGTATGAGAAGGGAATTATGTTGTTTATAGTAACAAAAATATTTGATGGAGATACATTCGAGATAAATCCAGAATGGAACTGGAATGACGACACCGGGAAAGTAATTGGGTTAAAAAGTTATGATTCTCCTGTAATAGGTCAAGCAGGCTATAAAGAAGCAAAAGAAAGATTGGAACAACTCATACTAAATAAACAGGTTGATCTACGCAACCCGGTAAATCTTAGCACCGGTCGACTTCTCTGTGATGTATTTGTGGACGGTGAGGATGTGCGGAAACACCTGGGATGTGAAAAAGAAGAATAAATAATCTAATTTTTTAACCTTGTTCCCAAGTTTTTCTTGGGAACAGTCAATTGGTTACAAAGCTGGAGCTTTGTAACCAGAAGTAATTATAAAAGGAAGAGAGTGTTTCGAAATAGCATGGGTCGCACCAATGCATTAATCTCTCCACAGCACTCTTCCCGGAGACATAAAGCATTTTCATCATTGTGATGTCAAAGTTTTTGGGGAAATAGTTTGACGCTCTCTTCCTTCAATAAGAAAAGAAGGAGGAAGATATGTTGTTCATTATCTGTAAGAATAAGTTTGTGTGATTTTGCTCTGCTCTCTAACGCATTTTCCCGAATAGAGAGGTATTTTACAATCATTGAAAAAATAGATGGTTGAGAGTGAAAATGAGGGAAAGGATTTCTTATCGTTCCCGGGTGAGAAGGAATGATGGATTGGGAAAAAATTTACAAGGAGTTTAAAATGAAATGTATAAAAATTATATTCATAGCTATTATTATGATAGCTGGGTATAGTCTGATTTATGCTGATTGGGATATTTACGTTACAGTATATGGAACTTTCTGTCCTGGATATGAGCCAGGTCCTTATGCTACAATTTATGCGCAATTTTATCCATATCTTAATCCTGATGATTCACAACCTTTTGACGGTGGTAATGGTCAAACATATGAATTCGAAGATGTTTTTCATTGGTTTAGTCAGGATTATGCAAGATCTTTTATAGTTGATGGTAATTGGTATGCATCAGGTACAGGACCAATTACACAACCAATTTCACACGTTGATATCTACTTAAATTCATCCAACCCCGAACCTTATCCTGATAAAGTAGAACCTGGTGAGTAATAGTTTGTAAAACACCTTGCGAGTTATTAAAATAACTCGCAAGGTGTTATTTAGTTAATTGGAGTTAATTATGAAAAAGATTATATGTTTTTTGCTTTTATACTTTTTTATTGTAAATCTTAATTCATTTGAAATAGATAAAGTAACCGAATTTTCATTTTCCGAAACTTACGGAACGGAAGTTTCAAACCTAATTGTTAAGGATAATTATCTCTATTCTTTAAATAGCAGAAGTCTGCAAATATTTGATATCCAGGCAAATTCATTTCAATTGATTAATGATTTTAATTTAGAAGGGCAAACAAGAAAGATTTCTTTAAAAGGAAATTATGCTTATGCATCTAAAGGAGGTCCTCCTGAAAACAGATTATATAGAATTGATATATCTGATGTAATGAACCTTTCAATAACAGATACACTTTTTTATCTCGGTAGTTATGCTCATTTTATAGATGGTAACAATGTTTTTGTTCATGAATTGTTATCGGATTGGACCTGGAAAGTTCATGTTTATGATAATGACACGTTCCAGCAGATCACAGAATTTATGGTTCCTCAGTTATACGGTACAATGCATCATGTTATTGAAGGAATTGGAATAGTAAGATACTATGAGATGGCTGCACTGTATGATATTTCCGATCCCTTCGATATTGAATTAATTTCTGAAAGCCAGATCGGTACAAACTATTTTCCATTCCAAAGTACAATTATTCAAGATTCTGTATTAGTATATGGAGACCACAACGGAATAAGATTTTACGATATAAACGAAGGTAATGATTGGCAGCTTATAAGTAATATTGAGCATTCTATTAGCGATTTTAGAATTAGTAACAATAAATTGGTAAGTATACGTGGTTTGGAATTGTACTTATACAATATCGAGAATATTTGTGAACCTGTCATGTTAGATTCGATATATTTTACATTATTCAATAATCAAAAAAGTATAACAATTCACGAGAACATTTCTTATATTGCTACTGGATTAGGTAAATTAACATCATATTCAATAGCTGGTAATTTCTTTGAAGAGATTGATACCTATTATAGTTATGGTAGGTTAGAATCAGCATATTTATATGCTGATAATCTAATAATCCCGACTATATTAAATGGTCTTAATTGTTGGGATATTACTGATTTTGAAGAGCCAACTTTATCAGGTGTTTATTATGGTAATTATTTTCCTGCTAATTATTCAAATGGTGAAGAGAATATAATGGTTTATACTTGTTATGATATAGAAAACATGGTAACATTAAATAAAGTTTTGCAGATTGAAGATAATGGAGACATAACAGAAGTTGATGAATTGACTTCTACAACATCGGGAAGTGCTCTTTTCTACAAGCAAGGGACAGGTTTTTTTATTGTAAGTGATGAAATTATTTATAAGTATAATCTTAATGAAAATAACGAATTAGAAGAAGTTGCTTCAATTTCTATCCCAGGAGTATCCTGGGGTGAATTTTATTTTTTAGATGATATAGCTTACATAATCTCGTGGGAACAGTTATCAATTATCAATAACATCAATAATAACGAAACAATTGAATTATATGACCAGATCTATATCAGTGTTTATGGTCCAGATGCGGTATGTTTTTTTCAGAATTACCTGTTTATAAGTGAACAGGTTGATATTTCAGATTGTTTAATTTTCGATATAACCGATCCACTTTCACCGGTTTTAATGACAACACTTGAAAAGAGCGGTTTAATTGGGATAGACGAAGAGAACGAGTTACTATTTATGGGGAGTTCTACCTGTAATGTCTTTGATCTGAGTACAATTGAAACCGGCATAGTACCTGAAATTTATAGTTTTTTAAATTGGAATTACTGCCAACAGGTTATTCCTTTTAAGCGTAATAACGAAGATTTTCTTATATACTTGGAAGGTACTTCCTGTTCTATATACCAGTATGATTATGAACCTAATTACATAGAAGATGAGATTTTAACAATCAAGCCATATCTAACAAATTATCCTAATCCCTTCAACCCGGAGACAAAAATAATATTCAATCTCCCGGAAGAAGGAAACGTAAAACTGGAGATTTACAACATAAAAGGACAGAAGGTAAAAACTCTGATGGATTGCTATACTTCTCCCGGAGATTATGAACTCATCTGGGATGGAAGAGATGATAACAGGAAGCAGGTTGGTTCTGGTGTTTACTTCTATCAACTTATACTTGACGGAAAGATTTTGAAAACTAGGAAAGCATTGTTGTTGAAGTGATTTAATTTATCCTCTTTTCTCCCTTCCTCTTTTCCAAAGGGGAAGGGTTGGTTTACCACGTGAAATCTCTTTTTATTATTTCACTGTGGGGATGGGGTTTGAAACTGTTGCTGGTTCAATTATGCTAATTGAACCACATGTTTTTGAGTATATTTGTAAGAACCCAACGTATGGTTCATCCGGCAGTTGCCGGACTGAACCAGCAGAGGGTAGATGGTTGAGAGTGAAAATGAGGGGAGGACTTCTTGCCTGCACGGATGAACTCCGACTTTATATTTTACTGGAGAATCCAGACTCTCCACGGGTGAGAAGGAATGATTGAATGGGGAGAGAAAAAATAGGAGACAAAGATGTTTTCAAGAAAGAATATAATAATGATTGCTTTAATAGCAATTTTTGTAATGGGTGCTGTTGTACTGCAGGCAACATATATTGTCGTTCGTAATGTATACAGTATTTATTCACATGATGCTTTGGATTTAGTTGTGACAGATTATGAAGGAAATCCTGTTTTTCATTTTAATACGGGTCCATTATATAATGTTCCATCAACATATGAATTTAATTGTCCTGTTGATCCTGGACAATATAATTATATTGTAACTCAGGGTAATAGAGAAGCATCAGGCACTTTTCATTCTTCACAATATGAAGAAATTGTTATTCTTCCAGGAGGTTATGAAAAGAGGGAAGGTATACCAGGTCAAGAATAATTAGAAATAACTTTTGCGGAGTTTTTACTCCGCAAAAGCTCTCATATCTAATATTTAAAAATGAAGATGAAAAATTGTTGATTTATAATAAAACTTTTTTTAATAAGGAATAATTATGAAAAAGTTTATAAGTGTTATTTTATGTTTGTTCCCAATAATTCTATCATCTTTAACTTTTGAATTTGAGAAGATAGATGAGTTTGCAGTTAGCGGTCATTATGGTGACCTACACCGTTTATTAATAGAAGATAACTATATGTACTCAATAAGCCGTTATGGCTTTGAAATACATACTGTTGATGAAGACAATGGTGAACTTAACAGAATTAGCGTGATCCCAATTGAAGGAGAAGTTGATGATATTGAGAAAATCGAAAATAACGTTTTTGTTTCGGTTTCTTCAATAATTAGATGTCAGAATGAAATTCTTAGCGCAATATATAAAATTGATGTCTCCAATCCTTATGAACCGGTTGTTGTTGATAGCATTATCTTTCCTGAGAATATTATAAACTATGTTTTAAGAACCTACGGAGGTTATCTTGCTTATCATAAACTCGAAGAGATCGATAACCAACTTCTTATTACCCAGCTTGTCTTTATTGATCCCGTTACTTTTGAAGAGATATTATTATTTCCCATAAACAACTGGACTTGTCCGTTAAGAGAAAACTACTTTTTAAAAAAACGGAATCTTACTGGTTTGATCTTTGATGTTTATGATTATACGGACATTAATAATATTCAAATGGTTGGATCGGTGGATTTTGAAGAATGTCCAACTGAATTTATGAAAATTTATGCGATTAACGAGAATACTTTGGTTCTATTGGGTAACGAGAGTATCAGTATTTATGATATTTCAAATTTATCAAACATACAGTTAGTTAGTACTTATTATAGGTATAACAATTTAAGCCCATTTGGAGATTGCCTACAAATAGATAACTTTCTTCTAATTCCTTCCCAAAGTGCAGGTATTGAAGTTGTAGATATTACAGATATTGAGAATCCCATTTTTTATGATTTTTGGGAATTCCCTCTTGATGAGCTTATGGATCCGCTTTTCTTTACCTGGGCTGGTGTCATTTATACCGGTAACTTTTTATATATGGGTTCAGCATTCAATGGAATATTATTAATGTATTTTGATAATGGAAATATTGAGTATGTTGATAAGTTTAGAAACAACCGTATAAACAAACATAAGTTTCAGATTTATAATGATTATTTAATAACTACAGGGTTTTCCGGAGGATTTTATGTTTATAATATTGAAAATATAAACTCACCTGATCTAATCACGATTCTGTTCGAAGATTTGTATGTACGAACTTTTGAAATAATTAATGATCATATTTATTTAATTTATATAAATACAAACGCTGAATCATATGATTATTTTATGGTATATGACATATTAGATATTTCAAACCCAATCCTGATGTGGGATGAATTATTAAATGAATGCTCATATTTGATAATTAATGAAAATGAACCTGATAATATCTATGTATATTCTTTTGTGAATTCTTTCCAGTCATTTGAAATGAGAAAATATGATATTGCGGACCCTGGAAATATTGAACTAATCCTATTGTATGAATTTCCTGAAATTATATTCCAATCATTATTCTATAATGGATATTTATATAGTTTAGGGTCTTATACAAATGAGTGGCGGGATCTGTTCATATTTGATGGTTTTGAGGATGAGAATCCGGAATTAGTAAATCAAATAACCAATTTTACAAATTGTAATAAAATCAGACTGATCAAGTCTTATTTGAATTTAAGTCCATCAGCTCACTCAGAAAGTGATTCCTTTTTCCATTTATACGACCCTTTAAATCCTGAACTTGCTTTTACTATCCAGAATACTTCAACTGGTTATAATAGTTATTGTAAAGATAATGTCTTGTTTAGTCCTTGTAATTACACGGTATTTCTATATAATCTTGAGAATAATCCTACCGGTGAGATGGAACCCTTTGATCATTTTAATTTAAACTCTGAATATCGGGGTATTTCATTTTTTTCTCAAGGTGAAGAAAATTTCTTTTTCTGTGAACAGACAGAATGTATCTCGACATATAGTTATACTATCTATACCGGAATGATTGATAATGAACTCATGAAACCTGAATGCACTCTATCCAACCATCCTAACCCATTCAATCCCGAAACAAAGATAATATTTAACCTGATAGAATCGGGAAATGCAAAACTTGAAATCTACAACATCAAAGGGCAGAAAGTAAAAACCCTGATGGATTGTTACATGATCCCCGGTCTCAGTGAAATGATCTGGAACGGGAAAGACCAAAACGATATGTCGGTTGCCAGTGGGATATATTTTTATCGATTGAGAACACCATCCCAGAATATTTACAAGAAAATGATGTTGTTAAAATAAAATAATTGCTAGTTCGATTATGTTAATTGAACCACGTGGTTTGGAGCATACTTCAAAAACAAACTTATTGTTCAGGTTGCAAACCTGAACCAGCAGAGAGTTGAAAACGATAAGTATCAACTTAACATTGCTGATCCTTTAAAGTGAGATAGGAAAGTCTTATTATTTCCGAAGCTCTGCCGAAGAGTGGTTCTTTGGCATCAGTAAAAATCCGGTTCATCATAGAGTGTGACGAACCACTGAAAATAAGTAGTAACTGACTTTCCTGTTTTCTAAGGTCGAATACTTTCTGAAACATGGAAAAACTAGTAGGATTTGTAAAGTAGAAATTCTGGAATTCATCGAAAATAACAGCTAATGGTGATTGATTGGAATGATCAAATAGAAAATTTAGAAGATCTTCCATGTTCCGAAATTCACCATAAATAGTCGCATCCAGTTTTTTTCTGATCTCTTCTGTCCATTCTCTTACAAGTTCAGTTTCTCTTTTCCGGCTAACAAAAAAGTAGAGATGCTTAATTCCCTTTACACTTTCTAATACTAAACGTGTCTTTCCAATTCGTCTGCGTCCGGTAATAACTATTATTTTTGAACCTGTACCACTCAGTCCAAAATAGTAACTCTTTATTTTACTGAGCTCTGATAATCGTCCATAAAATTTCATAAGCTAACCTCCGTTAAGATAACAACCGTTACCTTAACTTTTTGTCAAGATTTTTTATGATATTATTGATTTTTATGATGAACAGTCTCTTATGCAACTTTTTTCAAAAAAAAAAGAAAAAACTTGACGAATAATGTAACTCCCACAAAAGGGTGACAGAATGAAAAATGAAGAATATATAAAAAGATTAGTGGAAGTTGGACTATTACCAAGGGAGGCAAGAGTTTATCTTGCTCTGTTGAATAAGAATAGTTTCACTGCAACTGAGATTTCAAAGGTTTCTGGTATTCCAAGACAAAAAATTTATGAGATATTGGATAACATTATTAAAAAAGGGATATGTTTTGAAAAGGTTGGCAAGATTAAACGATATAAAGCAGTAGAACCTGAATCTGTTTTTAGCGGATTAATTGAACAATACAAGGAAAAAGAAAAACTGGCTCTTGAATTATCAAACGATTTATCTGCATTGTATGAAAAGAATAGAGTACGGTTTGATCCTCTAGAATACATTGAAGTGCTTAAAGATAAAAAACAGATTCATAAAAGATGGCTCTACCAGTTTAGTAAGGCAAAGAAAGAAATTCTTGCTTTCACAAAAGCACCATACACTACCCCAGTTACTAAAGATATGA
>DAOVQH010000203.1 GCA_030628755.1 Candidatus Cloacimonadota bacterium
ATTTTACGAGGTTTTCCTTTAGGAGTCATCTATAATACTACCTAAAGCCTCAACCATCTGGTTAAGAAACTCCTCAGACCCCATCGGTTGTCACGGTAGGACAGCCAGTTACCTGACTGCCCCCGCACAGATCCCAGCGTGCGGAACTACCGCACTGGGCTCTTCAGAAATACTCGCTTCCGTAATGAGTTCTTAGGGTCTTGCAATATCACTTTTCATCTTCCCGCTCGATTTTTTAGTCGCTCTGCTCACTTTAGTATAATGCGCACCTATGAATTCCGGTATACCTTTTAAGGTATAACCATGCTACAGGTATTTCCGGGATCGGGCTTCATAATTTTACATTTTCTCCTTTTGTTTTCGTTTTCCATTTTTTATTGTCAGAAGAACCTTCCTTATTTATTTAATTTAAAATTAAAATATTAATTGTCCAAGAAAATAGCTGTCCCTATTATTTATTATTAGTGGCTGATTTAAAATATTTACAATCATCTTTTATCATACAATTTTCATGGTCGGGATTTCGGGGTTTGCACATCATCGTTGTAAAATCAATGATTGCAAAAAGATATTTTCCCGGATTTACTGTATTAAATAGTTGCTTTGCAATATTGATAATTTCTTTTTTTCGCCTGATTTCACCTGTTAAATTTAAACCGTAGAACCTATTTACGAATCTGGCAACATTGGCATCTATAACAGGATATGGTTTATTAAAACAAACAGTAAGAATTGCCCCGGCAATATATTCACCAATACCTGGAATTTTTAAAAGGTCATCCGCTGTGTCTGAAAAAGAGCCGTTATAATTCTTAACAATATATTTTGCCGCCTCAATAAAATGACTGGAGCGCCAGTGAAGGCCAAGATGCTGAGTTACCTGTTTTATATTTTCAGATCTGGCACGAGATAACTTATAAATATCAGGATATTTTTTAATAAAATTCTCGTATACAGGTACGACCTGTTCTGCTCTGGTTCTGTGAAGCATAAATTCTGCAATCATTATTCTGTATGGGTCTTTTGTATACCGCCATGGAAAATCTCTTTTATTTTTTTTATACCATAATAATATTTTTTTTACTATATCTTTAGTTTTGTTCAAGACACATCACTCCAGGTCGGTTTATATGCCCTGCTATTTTAGATTGGATATCAACCAGCAGGTCATGCCTGATTCTTAATACAGGATCTTTATCCGTCAGTTCGTCAAATAATAATGTTGTTAAATATCGTAAATCAAAAACAAACTTATAGATTTTATTGTCCACTTTGAATATCGGTGAAGTGTAAATGTAAGCTGCCTTTTTTGTCTTATCAAAACCATTTTCCGGCCACATTAAACCGTGAAGCACTCTATGTAATTTCCACTTATCCTGGGCATAATCACAGGAAGGAGATACTTCAAGAAGAATATACTTTAATTTCATGAGGAAACTATCTTTTTGCGGGTATGAGTTTATATCGCCAACAAATAAATCATCAATCTTCACCTGGTCTTGGTCTTTCCATTCATAATATATATTTCCTGGTACCGAGTTTTTCGGAGGTTGAGAAATGAGATGTATCCTTGAATTAATTTGAGCAATAATATCATCGTTGACATTATTACTATCGTTTATTTTTAATCCTTCAATCTTTTCCCTGTTTCTTATCTCATTTTCAAGGGTATCCAGAAATGTGCCATTAAAAGTCAAAAGAGCATCTTTTATTAATTTATCAGTTTCTTCATCCTTTAATTGCTTACCGGCATATGCTCTCGCAAGTTTTTGAAATACACCACACATATTGTTATTCCAGTTTTCATCCAGTGGATAGAAAGAAGAAAAATCATTCACTATTTTCCCGGCAGATTTTTGCACAAGATTCTCCCAGATTATAAAAAGATGAAATATCCCGGCTTTTTTCAATTCCTGTATTAATTTATTTTCAATCAACTTCAAAGCATTTTTAACAAAATTAATTTTTTCTCCGTCATCTCTCTCAATATAATCTGTCTTTTTAAGAGTAAGAATCATAATAGGTTTAATGTCTGATAATTGATTTTGAAAACTATCTTCCAGTCCTTTTCTGTAATCAATATCATGCATACTCCACAATATCAAAATATATGGACCGTTTTGTTTTGAGATAATTTTTTCAAGAACTGAAATAATTGCTGATATGACTGTTTTCTCATCGATCACAGATACTAATTTCAAATCAAGGAAAACAAGTCTGATATTCTCTAATGTATTGGCAGGTAATTCCTCAGCTAATCCTGAAAAATACATTGATGGAATTTTGCTTTTGGCTAATACCTTTAATAGTGGTATTGCTTCTTCATAATTGTCATCAATAACAACAATCCTGCCATTTTTAGGTATGTTCATTTCTGTGCCTCCTTTCTAAATGCAAGAGCAACAATCGCACCATTCTTAAATTCCTCCGGTATGGAAAAATCATTCCATTCAGGAAACATCAATTCACCACCATGTGCTTCCATAATTTCTTTAGCAATATGAAGTCCCAATCCCATGCCATCGGGTTTTGCAGAAACAAATGGTTTTGTAATCTCTTCGGTTGGCAGAGCAAATCCCGGGCCATTATCTGCAATTATTATAGTGGTAACTCCCGGCAATTCTTCTGATAACGATATAAAAATCTTCTGGTGCTTAATATCTCCATAATCCAGCCACCATATGGAATTATCAATGATATTTAAAATACTTCCAATAATTAAATTTCTTGCACATTTTACTGTAGAATAATCTTTAATTTTTAAATATTCCTTTATCACCTGTATTTCATGTGCTTTAATCCTGAACTCTATATTAAAAATGGCCTGGTCTATAAGTTTTTTTAAATCTTCGGTTTTTTTACCTCTGCCACGTATAAGCGTGCCGTATCCTTCCACAAGTTGTGAAAGGTGTTTTACAAGTGAAACAATGCGACTTGATGGAATTTCTTTCTCTACAACTTTTTTCAATTCTGCTATAATTTTCTCAATTTCATGGATAACAACACTCAAACTAAGTCCTGCTCCTGCACTTTTTAAAAGTGTTTCATTTATGTATTTATAATCGTCTTCAATTCTTTTAAGATAACCTGTTATCTCAACTTTAAGTTTAATATCTTTTATCTTTTTATCAATAACGTTTCTTAAATCACCTATGGATGAAATTACCGGTTCTGAAGATGGGGTTGGTCCATAAAAAGTCCTTATTTTTTCTTTATCAATATTTCTAAAAGTTTCAATTATATTCAATAAATAAAGGATTGCATTTTTCAGGGTTTTATATGCTTCATTTTCAATAAAACCCTCTCTGTCTGTCTTTTCAATCAAATCTGAACTTTTGTCTCTTTGTAGATGAACGGCTCCAATTATTAGATTATTACTGATTCGTTTCGTTGGAACATTAATCCTTCTGATTCCGAGACTCAGCCAGTCATTTTCTGGTTCTCCATAATCATAAACCCTTATTCCATCTCTATAAATCCTTATTCCGCCATTCGAATCAAGATATTTTTTAAGTCCTTTTTTATCCTGCACACCTAGTGAAAGTATTTTTGAGTCTCTATCAAAAATATAGGCTTCAAATTTTATCAATCCTATTCTGAATTTAGAAAGGTTTATCGCTTTAATATTGTTTTTTTCATCCTTACCAACTATCTTTTTAAGTTTTTTTATCTCTTCATTTTGTTCTGAAATTTCTCTTAGTTCTAATTTTTTCATTGCTGGCCATGGTGTAAACCTATACCTGAATTTTTTGATTTCATCGCCTTCTATTTCACATTCAACTTTAAATAGTGCATGGTCTTTTACATCTTTCCACAGAAGAAGTTCTTTGATCCACTCTGTTTCATCTATGTCAAAATTTATCTTAAATGAATCAGGTGAATCAAAGGGAGAACACAAAGAGTTTAAAGAACGAAATATTTCTCTAATCATTAAACGATTCCAGGAAGTTTTTAACTTTCTTATAATAATCTTCGTGCCAGTTTTATTATCAGTAAAGTATTCGGGTTTTATTCTTTCATTTATAGAAATCGACACATCTTTAAGATATTTTGCATCTTTAAAAGATTTCCAGTTTATCTGTAGATAGATCTCGTTGGAATTTTTCTTTTTGCTTATTAATTCTATTTCGTTACCGAGTTTGTGAACGGCAAATCTTCCAATTCCTTTCTCTCCAAGTGGAACTCTATTGTATCTGCTCTTAATTTTCCTGTCTGAATAAAGTTTCTCTTTATAATCACTGCCTGGTTCCATCCAGACATTCTGTAAAATTTCCATATCCATTCCGGTCCCATTATCTTCAACGATAATTATTCCTTTTTTGTAGTTATCAATATTTTCCATTTTTATATTCACATTGGTAGCATCGGCATCATAAGAATTCTTTACAAGTTCAAGTAATGCGATACTCTCATTTCTTATCAACTGGTCGCCAAGTTGTAACAGTAATCTGGCACGTGGTTTGAATATATAATTTTCTTTCATAAAAGCATCTCCTTTATCTTTCGTGCAATTTCTTCTGCCATGAGGGGTGGTACAGCGTTGCCCACCTGTATAAATTGCGCTGTTCTTGGACCTTCAAATTTATAATTATCTGGAAAAGATTGTAATCTGGCTACTTCCCTTACAGTGAGAGATCGTAGCTGATTAATATCCGGATGAATGTAATAATGTCCATCCTTTGCAATATGGGACACAACAGTATGTGAAGCGAATGCATTTCGATCGACAACCTTGAATCTATCAAGAAAGTTTTTTCTATTCTTATGAAACTGCAACTCTTCGGGTAAATCAGTATATTTAATTCTTTCTCCTTTTAAATACTTATTAATCGCATAGCTATATATTTCTAAATCAGCTTTTCTATGAGATCTGGCAACATGGTTAATTACTTTATCGTAATCTGTTCTAATTTTAGTTTTTCTTAAATAATCATTAATACTATTTATTTTATAGTCCTGTGCATTTTCACTTCCTTCTCC
>DAOVQH010000129.1 GCA_030628755.1 Candidatus Cloacimonadota bacterium
ACTTCTTCACCTGCAGTTTCTTCTGCAAGTGGTTCTTCAACTGCTTCTTCCTGTGAAAAGGCTAAAGCTACAAACATAAAACTCGCAAAAATGATTATCATGAATATTGTTAAGAATTTTTTCTGCATTTTATATCCTCCTGATTTATTTTATTTTTATAGGTGTAATATTTAAAAATTAAATGCGACCCCAAAGGTAATAGTTCTTCCCTGAGTAACATTACTCGGATTCTTTGTGTAAAGGTCATGAATATATTGAACTTCTGCTGCTGTATATGGTGGATTTGAGTTAGGTTCACTAATATCCTTGCCATCATAATAAGGTGAACCTGTATAACGATGGACCCAATTAACATTCTTTTTATCAAATAGATTTTGTATATTCATATAAACTTTAAATAAAGATTTTTCGGTGAATGCAAATTTCTTAGTAATCCTGAAATTTGCATTTGCAGTATAAGGTTTTAGTTTACTATTCGTGTCGAAAGGTGTATCATCTTTTGTAGTTGGAGTATAAGGAGTTCCACTGGCAATATTATAAAATATATTCAAAGACAGATCATCTGTAACTAAAGAAGGTAAGGCAAAATCTGTAAATGGAACATAGAATTCCTCACCTTTAGCAACTCTGAAAGTTACATTCAAACTGAAGTTATGTCTCATATCCCAATCAAGCGGGAATTCCCTCAGGCTCATTGCCTCATCCTGAATGACAGTATCAGAGTTATTACCATTTGCCCATGACAAAGAGTAGGAAGCAGAACCCATAATGAAATTAGACAGACGTTTTTCAAGATTGATGTCAATTCCACGGGCACTGCCATAATCTTCCGAAATATATTCAAACCAGGTTACATTGTCATCATCAACAACTTTTCGGGTGCTTACATAATTATAAATATTCTTGTAATAAGCCTGGATAGTCATTACATAATTTTCACTCAACTGCTTCTGTAAACCAACTTCATAGGTGACTGTGATCTGTGGTTCAAGATTTGGTTTCCCCACCACAATAGCACTGGCACTCGTGATAGCATCCTCCGGTCGGGCAGTTGTAAAAATATACTGCATCTGTGGTAACTGGTTCTGGTAGTTATATGCAAAGTGCATAACTGCTGTTTCCGAGATAGGATGAGAAACACCAAGACGTGGAGAAATCATCATCTGCATTCTTTCGTCTTTATCGAAATCTTCCCATACGTATTCATTATTATCTTTAAGGATCTTGTATTTTCCACCAAGGTACCAAAAATCAAATCGGAGTCCTGCATTAACGATCATTCCTTCCCATTCCATCTTATCCTGCAGATAATAAGCTGCCTGCCAGGGGTTTGCTTCATAACCATCTGTTTCTCCGGCAGCAGCCAATGTGGCAGCATAATAGTCATCTAATGAGTACAAATTTCTAACAAAATTTTCTTCCTCTTCAGGTATCTCAATTGGGCTAAATAATAATGAATCATTAATACTATAAACCCAGTATGTAGGTATAGCATAATTATATAAATAGTTCATATATCTATTTGCATCGATAACCCATGGATTTGTCAATCTGTCCTTTCTGATATTGTGTTTTGTTATTTCAACACCTGTTTTGAAACCATGAATTTCGTTCAGTTGATACTCAAAATCTGTTCTGAAGGTTGCAACACTATTTTCATCATCAGCATTAAAACCATAAATATAAGCAGGATGTACAAAATTAGCAAAATCATACATATTTTTATCTTTTCCGTCAGACATTATAACCCAGAGGAGTTCTTTATCAGGTCCAATGAGACCGTCATTAGTAAGGTAAATTATGCCGGTACATTTTCCTATTTCGTTTGTAGCTAATGAGTCAAATTCATCTGGGTTCAGAATAAAATATTCATCTCTATCAATGCCGTCAGGTCCTTGAATAAGTTCCTTTGTATAATAACTTGCTTTAATCTTCATGTTCATCTGGGGGGTAAAGGTGTGATCATAGGTAGCTGCAAATTGTTTCTGTGTACTTTCTCCTTTGGCAAAATGATCTAAAGCATACTTCCAATTATAATCAAAAGCTTTATATTTATTCTGATCTCCTCTAACGGCAAATGTTAAATTCTGTTTTGCGTTAAATTTGTATTTGAATTTCATATTCATATTGTAATTATTATAATTCCTATTGCCAAGGTCGAAACCAACAAAATCTTCTCTATCAGTATAAGGATTAGAAGTTGAAAAAACTGATGTTAAATATTTCAATTCTTCATTAGGGTCACTTATATAATAATCTTTATATCTTGTATCATGCCAATTTGCGGTTCCATTAATGAAGAACGTAAATTTATCTCTTAGTGAAGAAATGAATGGACTAAATACCGGACCTCCAAGATTGAACTTAATTTCATCAGAATTTGAATTATCAACACCAGGAATTAAATGATCAGAAATAAACTCAATTTTCCCTGAATAATCTCTTTTGCCAGATTTTGTTATTATATTCACTATACCTGATTGAGCATTTCCATATTCAGCAGTAAAACCACCGGTCTTAACATCTGTAATTTCAACTGCATCCATATCAACCGTAAGTGCAGAACCACCATCTACCGGGTCGGAGACAGACATTCCATCAATAGTATATACAACCTCATTTGCTCTACCACCCCTAATATGTAATTCACCGTCGGTAATTGTAACCCCTGCCTGGATGGCAATAACATCTTCCAAACTTTCAACAGCAATATCTTCCATTGCTTCTGAGGTTATTGTACGACCAGAGCTTGTTTTTGTAGGTTGAACCATTTCTGTTCGCGCTTCTGTAACATCATAACCTTCGATCTCAACAGCTTGCTTGGAAAGTGTAAAATTTTGCATAGTTGTCAGATCAAGATTAATTTGGACACCTGTTCTTATTGCAGTTCCATAACCTCCACGAGAACAGAATACATTATATTTCCCAGGAGGGATGTTGAGAATCATGTAAGTTCCATTATCTTTGGTTTGAGTACCGATTTCAGTACCTTCTAAAATAATATTGGCAAATGGAATTGGATTTCCCTCGTCATCTGTAACTTTACCTGCTAGTTTACCTGTAGTTCCTGCAAATAATGTAATATTTACTAAAAAAATTAATGTGAGTAAAACAAGAATTTTTCTAAACATTGATATTCCCCCTATAATTTAAAAAAAATTACTTCAGACAAAAACATTAATGAAAAAATTCGTGTCAATTTTTTTTTATCACATCGCTTCTATTTTTAATTTATTTTCTTTTATTCCATTCTGCTGTCAAGTATTTAGTGTTTATTAAATTCTTTATAAGTTCCTTTTCAAAAAACTCTAAATCATCACAAAAGTAAAACTCATCACCTATCCAGGATTTTTGAAATCCTGAAATAAATATGTTCACAGCTTTGTCAAAACTAACCGGTGTTTCAAGTATCTCATTAATAGAAATAGTTTTTCTGGTTAGGTATTCAGCTAAATATTCTTTTTGCTTATCATCAAACTTTGGTAAAATGTAAGCCATCTTACTCTGATTGCAATCGAGAAGTATAGAGCCATGCTGCAGAAGAGAGTTATCTTTTCTAATTTGTGCACTTCCAACAATTTTTTTACCACGGTAATTCAATTCAAAACGAGAACTACTTGTAAAACATGGATTTGCAGTTTGACGTTGGTGAAAAGAAGATAAAGAACCTTTTTCAAATTCTACATTAACACCTAACATCCTTAATCCCTCAGCAAGGGCTTTGCTTATTTCCGAATAAGATTCAGATACATTTCCGCTGAGTCTTTCTGATATCGGAGAAATTACTGAATATGTAATTTCCTGGTTGTGGAGTACAATTCTTCCACCTGTAGGTCTGCGAATAAAACCAAATCCAAATTTTTCTAAAGCATTAAAATCAATTTCTTTTGCAATCTCCTGATTATAACCGCAAGAAACTGTCGGAGGTTCCCAATCATAGAAACGTATTGTTGGATCAGACCTGCCCTTACAGACACCGATAAATATGGCTTCATCAATAGCCATATTTCTGGCAGGAGAAAGTTTTCCCGAAATAATAAATCGCCATTTCATCTTTTTACTTCCATATATTTAGATTAATTACTTATTTCCATACTTATATAAAATGCAATTTGCATTCCCGTTAGACCTAACTAAACCAAATATCGTTGCTATTTTTACACACTACATAATTACCTATTTTACATATAGTTACATTTTCCTATTTCTGTAAGAAAAAATTATAATCATCATTTAATATTAAACATAAATAAGAACTGTGTAATCAAATCAACAATCTGCCAAATTCTTTCCGCAATTTATTATAAACCTTCTCTATCATCAATAACACCACCGACTTTAAGTTCTTCTTTTTTTTCTTCCTTTAAATACTTTTCCTTAAAGTTTCAGAAATACCCATTTCCGGATTTTCTCTCATTCTATTTCCTTTAATTAGAATATCATACTTTTCTTAAGTTCTTCCTTTCGTAATTCGATCATCTTAATATTAATTTCCTTTAACCTTTCCAGGCTGAAGGACTCAATACAGAATGATGCTGCGATAGTACCATAAATCAGTGCCTTTTTTATAGTATCATTATTAAATTTATTTTGGGAAGCAATATATCCCATAAAACCTCCTGCAAAACAATCTCCCGCTCCTGTTGGATCTACCACTTCCCTCACAGGATAGACAGGAGCAAAAAAGATAAAATCTTTACTTTTTACCATTGAACCATATTCACCCCGTTTAATAACGATTAATCTGGGACCATAAGATTTTGCTATTTCCGCTGCTTTGAATATATTCTGCTGGTTGGTTAGCATTTTTATTTCGTCTTCATTAATAAAAAGAATGTCAACTCTGTTTATTACTTCTAATAGTTCCGACCTTTTACCTGAAATCCAGAAGTTCATAGTATCGCATGATGTTACTATGGGGTTCTCCATCTGTTCAAGAATATTCAACTGCAAAATAGGATCGATATTGCCTAATAATAAATATTCATATTTGCAATAATCCAGCGGTATTTTGGGATTAAAATTGGCAAAAACATTAAGCTGTGTATCAAGTGTTTCAGGGTTATTTGAATTGTTATACACACCTTTCCAAAAAAATGTTTCTCCTGGTTTGGTTTCCAGACCTCTACAACAAATATTATTTTTCTGAAGTAAGTTAATATGTTCTTCAGGAAAGTCACTTCCAATTACACCAACGATGTGAGTTTTACAAAAATTCTTGCTTGCCATTGAAGCATATACTGCGGAACCACCGAGAACATTCTTAACTTCTCCGTAAGGTGTTTTAACTGAATCCAGAGCAACAGAACCAACAACAACCAGGTTCATTAATATCCTTTTTGAACTTCAACAGTATCCGGTTGGAAAAATTTCTGAGAATTCTTTGGCTGTTTAGCTCTACTGGCAAAATGTCGAATAATTAAGATTACAAATATCAGTGCCAGAATTCTGAAAAAGAAATTTGTCCAGGTAGAAGTTCTCTTTCTTCTTCTTTGCTCACGTCGTCTTTCAAGTTCTTGTTTAAATTCATCCATCTTAATATCCTCTATTTGTATTATCTCAACGAACTCGAGAAATACATTTTTTCAAACCTTCTTCAAATCGTTTTAAACCTTCTTTTATATTGTCCCTGCTTGTAGCATAAGAAAAACGCACAAAATTATCTGCACCAAAAGCTGAACCTGGAACGATTGCTATCTTAAACTCCTTTAATAAATATTCACATAGATCTATAGAATTTTCTATTCCTTTTATATTATTCTGGAGATAATAAGAAACATCTGGCATTGCGTAGAAAGCACCTTTTGGCATAAAACATTTTACATTGGGAATTTTGTTCAATTTACTTACAAGGAAATCTCTTCTTTTCTTAAACTCTTCTCGCATTACTGAAACGCTGTCATCGCCCTCATCAAGGGCTACTATTGCCGCCTTTTGTGTAATCGAATTCACACAGGAAGTGGTATGACTTTGAATTCTACTTGCCTGTTTGATAATTTCTGATGGACCCGCAGCATAACCCAATCTCCAGCCTGTCATTGCATAAGCTTTGGAAACTCCATTAATCAAAACTGTCATTTCACGAACTTCATCAGATATTGAGGCTATCGAAACGTGTTTTATACCATCATATATGAGCTTCTCATAAATTTCGTCGGAGATTATTAGAATATTATGTTTTAAACAAACTTCTGCAATTTCTTCCAATTCCTCTCTGATGTAAACCGAACCGGTAGGATTATTAGGAGAATTCAGAATAAGAACTTTCGGATTTTTCAAAGAAAAAATAGCTTCTTCAAGTTGTTTAGCATTGATTTTAAAACTTGTGGACATTGTTGTTGGCAAAAAAACAGGAAAAGCATCCACCATTTCAACCTGAGAAGTATAACTAACCCAGTATGGAGAGGGAATCAAAACCTCATCGTGCGGATTACATACTGTCATTAAAATAAACATGATGGAAGCTTTTGCACCAGGAGAAACAAGGATATCATTCGGGTTACAAACCAGATTGTTATCTCGTTTCAATTTTGCAGCAATTGCTTCCCGCAGTTCTATAATACCGGATGTATTGGTGTATCTTGTAAAATTATTATCGATCGCTTTTTTTGCTTCATTCTTAATAACATCTGGTGTATTGAAATCAGGTTCTCCAGCTCCGAAATTTATTACATCTATTCCTTCAGCCTTCATCTGTTTTGCCAACGAAGAAACTGTCAAAGTTGGTGAAGGTTTTATAGTTTTTGCTCTTTTTGAAATTTCTATTGCCATTCATTACCTCTTATTTGTTACTTCACCTTCAACAACAATTTTGGAAATATCTGCAACCTGCAGGAAAAGTTTCCTGATCTTATCCAATAAATTATATCTATTCTGTCTTAATTTCAAATCTTCAATATTTACCAGTACATCATCAAAGAATTTATCGATAACAGCACCAAAAACCACCAGTTCTTTCAGTACATCTTCATAAGCTTTAGCAGTAAGTAATTTTGCGATTTTTTCTTTAAGCATGTTATATTCTTTAT
>DAOVQH010000300.1 GCA_030628755.1 Candidatus Cloacimonadota bacterium
ATTTACGCTTTTGGTTACATCTGTCTGGTCTTCATAAGTAAATTCATCACCCTTTGTAAGTTCCATATATCGTTGAACAACTGTTTCGTCTGTTTTTACTTTTGATTCAAATATTTTTGAGAGATTCCCGGCTGCTATATTTTCTGCTTCGCGTCGAGAATCACCTTCCCCGATAGCAGAAAGATACATCTGTTCGGAATAAACAGCTTTTGGGTTTTCCAGCCAGGCTGGGGGTTTAACTTTTTTCTTCTTTGCCTGTAACGTAAAAAGGATTATTAACATCAAAACAACTAATAAAATCTTTTTCATTTTTACCTCGATCTATTTTTTGTAACACAATCACTCTTGATTGTGGAAGGGTCAAACAAGAGTGTTTGACCAACATCCTGATTGTGGAAGGGTCAAACAAGAGTGTTTGACCAACATTAATTCAAATAATATGATTCAAAGAAATTAAATTTCTTCTTTGTTATCTCTTCATCTCCTAAATCGTCAATAAAGAGTATTGTTCCGTTCTTTGAGTAATACTCTATCTTGATGTTATGAACACCGGGAGTAAGTTCAATTTCACCGATAAGTGCTTTACCCGGGAAGAATCTTGAAATCCTCAGGTCTGCATTTTCTGTAGCATCCACAGCAACATCTGCGGCAATACGGGCAGCAAAACCAAGCAGGGGATCAGCGATCTTTTTCTCCATTTCCTGTTTACCTTTAGCTGCGAAAAGTCCTTTTACAATTGTTCTTGTTATAGTTTTCAGGTAGATTAAAGGTTCTTTTATCTTATAGGTTTCAAAAGCTACAGTTTCAATATCTTCTATCACCTCCAGTTTGGCTGCAGTCTTTCCATCAACCTTAATTTTAACACTACCAATATTGGACTTCCTTTCTTTCATAAAAGGAAGCTGGAATTTGAAATGATAACCTTTTTGTACACCCTTCCAATTGATCAGATCGAGTGTTTCCAGGTTCTGTTTTCCTCTCGGGTTTTCCTTGGTTGTTCCAATAACGATCAGGTTTTTTTCAGTGTGAATATAGAGAGTATTTGCCTTTTTATCAGGTCCTCTACCAATAAAACTAATAAAATTAACTTTTGCTTTATCGGAAAGTTTTAAGTAATTATTTAAGTCTGGTATTTTGAAGTTGTAGATTTGAGATTGTAGTTTCCAGGCTTTCTGAATTTCATCTCTGTCTATTCTTGCATCGTCCATTTTATCTTCTGCCCTATAGAGAAGTAAACTAAGATATCTTCCCAGAGCGGAATTATGGAATTTATTCTTTCCTGCTTTGAATTCTTTCTCTTTATCTTTGGAAACATTGAACTGATCTGCCATTTTTGTATGCTTTTGTTCCAGAAGAGATAGTTTATCATTAATCCTCCTGATCTCTACAAAAGCATCATCAAACTGGTCTAATTCCAGATAATTAAGAGCTTTGAAAACGTTCAGATAAATATCTTCATAGTCTTCACCTGAATATTCCATTACATTATCATTGATAAGAAGTGAAGCTGCTGCCCTGCTTATGCTTTTTGTATAGAGTTCATCAATGGCATTTTCTGCTTTTGTAAGGAATTCATTACTCTTTTGATATTGTTTATTATAATGATATAACATTCCAATATCCAGGTAATAAAGAGCTTGTTCTTTCTTTTTATAATATTTCCCCTTCGCAGATTCAATCTGTGCGATAGCTCCTGAGTAATCACGAGAAACAAGTTTTTCATCGATACCAGCGAATTGTGTTTTATGACTTTTCATACTGGAACAACCAAAAAATATGCTTAATAATAGAAATAAAATTATTGGGAAAATGAGTAATTTTTTCATTATTTCTCCTTTAATATTTGTAGAACAGCATTGTATGCTGTTTAATCACTTCAACATTTTTGTAATACGCTTTGCTAAATTTTCATTTATTTCTCTATTAATGAAGGGTAACTGGTTGAGATATTTTCGTTTTTGGATTTTGATACCAGTCGTATTTTCCTCCATGACGAATAAAGATACATCCTGCTTTTTTGATTTTTTGCAGTAAATCTGTTTGTTTCATGCGACTTCCAATTTACCAGCTTTTCTAACGCAGGGAATCTTTCCGCTAACAAGTTCTTTATAAATATCCCTTAAATTCTCCTGAAGTTCCTCTATTGTTCTTCCCTGCGTCATATAATCAGGATATTCTTCCAGATAACCAAGCCAGAAATCTTCATCTTTCCAATATATATATTCTTTTTTTTCCATGATTTGTTTCCTCCAAATTTATTCGAGTCGTCCATTCTCCATAGTATTACGCCCGTTCTTCGTAGTCCCGAAAGCATTCGGGACGAAGGGTGAAAAGGATGAATAAGGAGATTGCAACCTCGAAACCACATATAATAAACTTACCAAATTTCAAAAATTTGGGAAGTTTTTCATTGAAATATCATGTAATTTTTCAAACTTAGTTTTATTATTCCTTGCTCCTAATTAACTGATTCAACAAGTTCAACTAATTAAACTACACAGAATGCAATTCTGTGCTACATTACCATTTAGTCTTTTTTTTTTGGATTATTTTTTTAATCTCCTTGCTTCCAATCCACACTTTTTCATTGGTTTCTACATTTATCAGTTCCATATCCACTTGGTAGAATTTTGCTGCTTTTCCACCGCTGGCATCAACATTGGATTTTATCCCACCCTGAAGCATAAAATCTGCTCCAGCTTCTGCAGCCAGGCGTTTTGCAGTTTCATCAGAAGCATAAGATTGTTGTTCCAATCTTTCCTGGCGTATTTCATCTCGTTCTTTAAAACTGGCAACAAATTTCACTTTCCCGCTGTTTATAAGTTCTCTTTCAATATCTTTTACAAATGTTTCTGTCTGGATGTGTTCGGAACTCAGGTTACGAATCCTTCCAACAATGAGAACCGGTTTCCGGTCATTTTCCATTACAAAATCCGTAAGCCAGGGACGGTACATTAAATCCTGGATCATCTGTTCTGCTACCAGTTTAGAGTCTGTATCATTCCAGTTGCCAGAAAAATCTGTCTGTTCATCAGCAGATACACGGGATACAGTTCTGGTTGGGGCAGCGCAACTTATAATAAATAACATTAGTGCAAAAATTCCAATTACGAATAGAATTCCTTTTTTTTTCATTTTCCCTCCGTATATTTTTTAATGAATAAGAAAGTTAATTTATAAAGATTAATGTCAAATTAAATTTGTTTTTTTTGATATTTATAAGAAAGTCGATCATAAGACCGCCCTTTTTTA
>DAOVQH010000243.1 GCA_030628755.1 Candidatus Cloacimonadota bacterium
AGTAAAAATTTCGAGGAGTCTGAGGCTGGTTTATATTATTGATGGTAATGGGTACTACCATTCATCGTTTGAAATTCTTTGATACTACTGAACGTTCTGAATAAACGCCCGTTTTCCCCGAAGGGATGCCTATGGCAAATGGCGTTTATTTTTTGTTGAACTCAGTTTTATTATTCAAATAACTCATCTGTCTTTTCAATTTTATCATTGAATCTAAAGTCGACTAAAGTTCCTTTTATCGTTTTCATATCACCTTTAATATTTGTGATATTTTCACTTTTCAGATTAATCACTTTTATTCCACATTTGTAAGAATCGTCATATGCATAATATTCACTATAAACTACGTATTGATAGTTCCCATTAATGAAGTAAAAATAGTTTAGGTCCATGCCATAATTTCCAGGTCCGCCACCACGTAAGTAAAAGGAATACTTGAATTTAGACCAACTTATCTCTTTGTCTTCAGGAAACTCAAATTCAATTTTGTATTTGCTCCCAAACCTATATACTACATAAGTTTCAGCTGTGTCAGTTGCTATTACAAGGGTTTTTCCTTTGAGTGTTTTGAATGAGAATACTATCTTCTCGTTTTCTAATACATATTCTTGAGAAAATGCAATGTTGTGCCCAGTATTCAGGTAAATAGGGCTTATCTTGACGAATCACTGGGTTTTGAAGAATTTGAAGAATCGCTGATCGAGGCATTAAAGCAACCTTCGGCAGGAGTGATCTTCTGGTCCTGGGATCAGTTGGTTGAAAATCCTCCAAAGAAGGAAATTGTCAGAGCCTTGGTGAGAAAATGACCGTTTAAAAATTAGCTGAATTTATTAAGGGGTGAAATTGATACATAAATATACCCTGTTCTTCACTGTTCTTTTTTCATTTTTCCTGTTCAGCAACTGCGCTGCAAATTCGGATGGGAACCATCCCAGAGGGAGTGAAATTTCCACAACCTGGGAATTGCTATCTGTCCAGCTGGAATCAAAGCATAAATCCCGGGTCGCTTTCACATTTGTCAACAATGGCAGACGTCTCTTGGGAAATGGTGGATGGGTAATCTACTTCAACCAGATTTCAGAACATGTCATTCCGGAAAGCCTGACCGCTGAAATCAGGATTGAAAACATCACCGGGGAATATTATAAACTCTATCCCACTCGGGATTTCCAACCCTTAAAACCGGGACAATGTAAAACTTTTGAGCAGGATTGACTTTTACAACTGCAGATGAAGTTAAGAATGAATTCACATGTAAAATGGAAATTAAAAACCCGATTTGGAAAAAGATAAATATTGCATTCTCAATAGTATTAGTATTGACGGTCTTAATATTGTGGGGTATATTCTTTTAAATAGATGAAGAATTTTCTATTTCGTCAGTTTCACTTTGGAAAAGGTAATTTTATTGAAATTTCATATTACGTTCATCTAAAAGGTAAAAATAAGAGTGAGGACTTTATCCGTGAATTGAAGGGGTTTAATAGTATAAACTTTGTTAATTTGCTGTTTGATGAGGAAAAGTTTTAGGCTTAATCGAATTGATGATAAAATAAAGAATGAATATGAGGAAAGTTTCATCACTTATATAAGAATTTGCAAGGTTTTCTATTTTTCTTTTTAATGCCAGGCTCAGGTTGAAAATATAGATGAGATGAAAACAGTACCAATTTCGGGTAATGTAATAATTGAATGTGAGCCGGATTCTCATGATTGTGGCAGTTATGCAACAGAAGAACTCCCGATGGTTTTTCAAATGAAAAATGACGGGAAAATTTTCATATCTTTAAAACATCTACTGTCGATATTTTAACCAAAAGATTCATATTTTGTATTCTTAAAGTTATGTTTAGGAATACTAATAATAGGAGGGAAAAAATGAGAAGAGGAAAATTTGTCTTTTATTTTTTTGAATTAGCATTTATTTGTAGTTTTCTTTTTGGTTGTCAGGAGCAGAACATTTCTTCCGTAAGTGAGCAAGTTGAAGATTTATTAAATCAAATGACTTTGGAAGAAAAAGTTGGACAAATGACACAGATTACTATTGATGTCATTTCCAAAAGAGAAAATGGTAGGACAGAACCACATGAAATTGATTTAGAAAAATTGGAAAAAGCAATAGTTGATCATCACATTGGCTCTGTTCTAAATATTACTACTTCTGCTTATAGTATTAACCATTGGAATGAAATTATAACACAAATCCAGGATTTTGCTATAAAGAAGACACGGCTCGGTATACCTGTTATTTATGGAATTGATGCTATCCATGGTGTCAATTATACAAAAGGTGCTACGATTTTTCCACAGAGTATCGCAATGGCGGCAACATGGAATCTGGAGTTGGTAGGAAAAGAAGGTGAAGTTGCTGCCTGTGAAATGAGAGCTTCTGGAATTCCGTGGAACTTTAATCCTGTACTAGGACTTGGTCGTCAACCTCTGTGGCCAAGATTGTTTGAAACTTATGGAGAAGATGTCTATTTAGCCTCCTTAATGGGAGCAAAATATGTAAAAGGACTACAAGGTGACGATATTAGCAATCCTGAAAAAGTTGCTGCATGTGCCAAGCATTATGTAGGATACAGTTTTCCACTTTCTGGCAAAGACCGTTCCCCTGCCTGGATTCCAGATAGAATGTTACGGGAGCTTTTCCTACCGGTTTTTAAAGCTGCTATTGATGCAGGTGCTGCTACCGTTATGGTAAATAGTTCAGAGGTTAACGGTATACCAGTTCACTCCAGTTATTATTTATTGACGGAAATACTGAAAAATGAATTAGGTTTTGAAGGTTTTATTGTATCAGATTGGGCTGATATTAATCAGTTGTATCTTCGTGAGAAAGTAGCACCAACTCAAAAAGAAGCAGTTCGATTAGCAGTAATGGCTGGCATAGATATGAGCATGGTACCAATGGATTTCAGTTTTTATGAACTTTTATTAGAATTGGTTAATGAAGGTTCGGTTCCGATGTGGAGAATTAATGAAGCAGTTAGTAGAATCCTTAAAGTAAAATATGAATTGGGGCTTTTTAAAAATCCTTATCCTAACAAAAAATTAAAGAAAAATTTTGCATGTGACGAGTTTACAAAAGTGAACTTGCAAGCAGCAAGAGAGGCAATAACCCTTCTGAAAAACAATGATGAGTTATTGCCTTTACCTAAAGATAAAAAGGTATTAGTAACAGGACCGGCTGCGAACTTACTTTCAGCTTTGAATAGCGGTTGGACAATAACCTGGCAGGGGGATCGGGAAGATTTATATCCTGAAAGTAAAAAAACAATTCTTGAAGCTATTGAGGATAAAACTGGAAATGAGAATGTGACTTATTTACCTGGAGTTACATTTGATAAAGATATTGATATAAATGCTGTTGTTAAAGCTGCTAAATCTTCAGATGTAGTGATTGCTTGCATTGGTGAACATACTTATTGTGAATCTCCTGGAAATATTGATGATTTAACAATGTCTACTCCTCAGTTAGAATTGGTAAAAGCCTTAGAGAAAACGAATACTCCTGTCGTGCTTGTACTGGCTGAAGGACGTCCCCGAATTATAAATGATATTGTAGATAATGCAAAAGCTATTTTAATGACATATTTACCTGGCTTTGAAGGTGGAGTGGCAATTTCTGATGTATTATTTGGAGATTTTAATCCATGTGGAAAACTTCCTATAACCTATCCGAAGTACCCAAATACCTTAATGTGTTATGACCATAAAAATAGTGAAATAACTGCTCCAAATAGTTATGATGTCCAATTTCCTTTTGGGTATGGCTTAAGTTATACAAAGTTTAATTATAGTAACTTAAAATTGGATAAGGCTGTAGTAACGGAAAGTGATTCTTTAGAAATTCAAATTCAAGTTAAAAATGTAGGCAGAATTGGTGGTAAGGAAGTGGTTCAACTCTATCTCACTGATTTATTTGCATCTGTAACACCGCCGGTTAAACGTCTCAAACGGTTTTCCAAGATATTGCTTGAACCAGGAGAAACTAAAACTATTAAGTTTACTCTTTATAAGGATGATCTGTCTTTTATCGGTCGTAATAATAAACCTGTTGTTGAACCCGGAGATTTTGAAATTACTATTGCGGATTTGAAAGAAATATTTACATTAAAATGATAGAGAGTTAACCGCTAAATGATAATTAAAAATGGCTCAACACGAAATTCTATGAATATGAAAGAAATTAAAAAATTTGGTTCTACATGAAAATATAATAAAGAGTTGCGTACATACAAAAATTGAATATTGAACATCGAACAA
>DAOVQH010000228.1 GCA_030628755.1 Candidatus Cloacimonadota bacterium
CTTTACATCACTGAAATTTTTCCACTTCTCTTTCTTAACAAATCTATACCAAGCATCAAGTTGGCTTTTTGCATCGGGATACTTCTTTCCATATTCCACCAATCTTTTTCTGGAAATCACGTGCATTTTTACTCACAAAGATAAAATAATTATGTTGATGTTTATGTCAAATTAAAAGTTCCCAATTTGGGAACTTTCTGCGCAAGCCATGCAAAATCATGACTTGCAATTATATTTCCTACTTTATCCTTTCCAGTTCTTCTCTCACAAAATCCACCAGTTCTTTTACGTATTTTTCAGAAAAATCAAATTTGATTCCAGCAGTTTCATAAAGCTCGTTAATAGGTTTTGTATAACCAAGTTTCAGGAAATCTTCATATTTCTGGAGAGTTTTTTCCTTGCCGAATTTCTTATAATTCCTATAAACCGAAAGTGCTCCAAGTTGTGAAATCCCGTATTCGATGTAATAGAACGGAATTTCAAAAATGTGAAGTTGGAATAACCAGAGAATTTTCTTGAAATTTTTCAATCCCTTCCAATCAACTCCAGTTCCGAATCTATCCATCAAAGATGCAAAAAAATCTTCTCTTTCTTCCACTGAATGGTCTGGATTCAAATAAATCCAATGTTGGAAAGCATCGACGATCATACACCAGGGCAGGAAGCTTAAAGCACCTTTTAACTGGTCTCGTTTCGCTTTTTTAAAATCGTTTTCATCGCTGTAATATTTGTTCCATAAATCCATTGAAATAAATTCCATTGCCATTGAAGCAAGTTCTGCAGCTTCACTCGGAGTGTCTTTATATGCATCGATTTTAATACCTTTCATTGCAAATGTATGCATAGCATGACCGGATTCGTGGAGTAGGGTTACCACGTTATTATGCAATCCTACGGCGTTCATAAAAATAAATGGTGCACCTGTTTCCTGTAGCGGGTAATTGTAGCCTCCCGGAGCTTTTCCTTTCCTGTTTTCCAAATCGAGAAATTCAGAGTTCTTCATCATGTTCAGTCGTTTACCGAATTCAGGTTTTATCGTGTAAAGAATATCAATACCTTTATTGATGAATTCATCAATGGTTTTGAATGGTTTAAGTACTTTTCCATCGAGATCAACAGCAGTATCCCAGGGACGAACTTTTTCGATTTTTAATATCTTCCTGCGTTCTTCGGTAAGTTCTTTCAGGAATGGAACTACGACTTTTTCTACAGTATTATGAAATTTCATTAAGTCTTCCGAAGTGTAGGAGAACCGACCTTTCACCTGGTGCATGTAATCCCGATAGTTATCAAAGTTGGTATTTTTAGCCTGTTGAATGCGGAGTTCTTTCATATCATCAAATAGCTTATTGAATTTTTCGCGATGCTCCATCATTTTTTTAAGTTTCAATGTCCAGGCTTGTTCACGGATTTTTCTATCCTGGTCTTTTGCATAAACAGCCAGTTGGGGAAGTGTTTTTTCTTCTCCTTTGAATTTCACAGTTAATTTGGAAAAAATTGCTCCGTACTTATTTGCCAGTTCCTTTTCTTTAACCTTCAGTGGAATATTTTCTTCTCTATAGAGTTCAATATCATTGGAAATGATTTTATTCAACAGAGCATATTTTTTCTTATCCAGTTCTTTTCTAAATGGACTGTTATAGAATTTTTTATTGAATCTAAAATCGTAAGGCTTTGCTTTTGCAATAACTCCGGAGTAGTATTCATTGAATTTTTTCTCATTTTCTTTGTTACCTGCAAAACGGGTCATTGTGATATATCGCCATGCTATTTCTTCTTCCATAATATCGGAAAGTTCTCCGATCTTTTCCATAAATTTTATTAGTTCGTCTGCAGAATTTATCTTCTCAGCTTCCAGTTTTTTCATCTCTTTTTCCACATTCTCCCATTTTGTAACATCGAGGTCTTCAGGGAAAAATATTCTGGGGCTTTTAATTATTTTATCATCTGTGTAATTCATAAAGTTTGCTCCTTTTTCTGACTGATTTATTTTTGACTATCTATGTTTTTTTTATTTGAATTTCTGACAAGTTTTTTCAATTAGGTAAATGTTGAGTTTAATAGCGTCATATAAAATTCAACTTGACTTCTAAGTTGTTTAAAATGAAAAGAACTTAGAGATAAATAATAGTTACAGGTTATTTTGTATCTCTAAAATATAAAGTTTTTAAGGATAGGTTATGGAAACACAAGAAGTATTAAAAAAAATTGCTAAGGATGATGTAAAGTTTATTCAACTTCAATTTACAGATCTGTATGGAACTGTCAAAAGCTTAACTATACCTGTGAAGCAACTTCCTGATACCTTTGAGAACGGTGTCTGGTTTGATGGCTCCTCTATCCTGGGCTTTTCCAGGATTTGTGAAAGCGACATGTACCTAAAACCTGATATAACAACCTATGCTGTAATTCCCTGGCTTCATTCGGAATATGGAAATACTGCCAGATTTATATGTGATGTGTATAATCCTGATGGAAAACCATTTGAGGGAGACCCAAGATTTATCTTGAAAAAGGCAATTGCAGAAGCAAAAAAAGTGGGATTCACTTTTAATACTGGACCAGAGATGGAATTTTTCCTTTTCAAAACAGATAATGGGCTTTCTCCATTACCTCATGATACAGCCAGTTATTTCGACCTGACAACTGATGAGGCTTATGATATCAGAAGAGAAATGAGTGTGGCTTTAGAACAATTTGGTATTGAAATTGAAACTACTCATCACGAGGTTGCCAGTGGACAACATGAGATATCTTTTAAATACGGTGATGTCTTAACCACTGCTGATAATGCGATAACGCTTCGTTTTGTTGTGAAAGCTATTGCACAAAAACATAATCTTCATGCTACTTTCATGCCTAAACCCATTGCGAATGTCAATGGCTCCGGGATGCATGTTCATCAAAGCCTGTTCAATGTTAAAACAGGGAAAAATGCTTTCTATGATGAGAAAGATGAGTACAAATTATCAAAAACTGCATATAGTTTTATTTCCGGGCAATTAGCCCATATTAAGGGAATGTGTGCGGTTCTATCTCCTACAGTGAATTCATATAAAAGACTGGTTCCCGGTTATGAAGCACCAGTTTATATTTGTTGGGGAAGAATTAACAGGTCAGCTTTAATCCGGGTTCCAAGTTCATTTAAAGGAAATCCCCAATCTACAAGAGTAGAGCTGAGAAGTTCAGACCCGAGTTGTAATATATATTTAGCTTTTGCAGTTATGCTGAAAGCAGGTCTTGAAGGAATTAAGAAGAATCTTAAGCCAATAAAGCCATTGGAAGAGGATCTTTATCTTTTTAGTGATGAGAAATTGAAAGATATGGAAATTGATATGATACCTCACAACTTATGGCAGGCTCTTCGTGAATTAAGAAAAGACGAAGTAATTAAAAACACATTAGGAGTTCATACTCTCCAGAAATATATTGAAGCAAAAACAAAAGAGTGGGATGAGTATAGTATTCAGGTTACTCAATGGGAAATTGATAAGTATTTAGGAATATACTAAAGAAGGTTAAATATGAACTTCCAGGGCATAATTTTGAAACTGCAGCACTATTGGGCAGAGAATGGTTGTAACATTTTACAACCTTATGATGTGGAAATGGGTGCTGGTACTTTTCATCCTGCCACTTTCTTTGGAGCTTTGGGTAAGAAACCTTGCGCAGTTGCTTATGCTCAACCTTCCCGTAGACCTAAAGATGGTCGGTATGGTGAAAATCCAAACAGGTGGCAGCATTACTATCAATTTCAAGTGATTATCAAACCATCTCCGGATGATATTCAGATTCTTTATCTTAAAAGTCTGCAGGCAATCGGGATAGAAACCGAAAAACATGATATCAGATTCGTGGAAGATGACTGGGAATCACCGACTCTTGGAGCAAATGGACTTGGTTGGGAAGTTTGGCTGGATGGTATGGAAATATCTCAGTTCACATATTTCCAGCAGGTCGGAGGAATTGAAGTTTTTCCAATAAGTGTTGAGCTAACTTATGGTTTGGAACGACTGGCAATGTATATTCAGGATGTGGATGATTTTAAAGATATCAGGTGGAATGACACAACTATGTATGCTGAAATATTCTTAGATAAAGAAGTAGAATTTTCCGAATTCAATTTTAAGAAATCAGATGTGAAATCTCTTTTTGCTTCTTTTAAAGATTATGAAAAACAGGCTTCCAATCTTATTAAAGAAAAACTGGTCTATCCTGCTTATGATTATTTGTTGAAATGTTCTCACACCTTTAATCTTCTCGATGCGCGCGGTGTTATCAGTGTCACGGAAAGGGCAGCTTATATTGGCAGAATAAGAAAAATGGCAAAAGAGTGTGCACTTCTTTATACTGAAAAATATGGGGAATGAATGCTTGTTCCTACGCTCCTGCGCAGGAACATAATATTCAAACGCTCTGCGTTATCTCAATCACAACTTACAGTTATTGATATTTCCTATTTGACGCTGGAGCGTCATATTCATTCCAACGCAGGACAGCTTGTGTGAAAACTGATGAAATGCTTGATATTTTCTTAACCCCCTCTAACTCCCCCTATTTAGGGGAGAATCTATCTC
>DAOVQH010000322.1 GCA_030628755.1 Candidatus Cloacimonadota bacterium
AATTTTCAGCAGTAGTGATATTGTCTTCTGAAATAATATCGACTTCAGGATAAATAAGATCCATATTTTGAATTGAACCACCAAGACCATCATCAAAAAAACCTAAAGCCCGAAAAGGTAAGGAAAGATTACCGGTTCTATAATCATGATTTTTCATAAAATAGTTATTTATTAAAGATGCTTCATCATCCCAGGTTAGACGAGAGGTATTCAATCTACCAACCCATATTTCCGGACTTGTTTCTCCTGTATGAGCATCATAAATTCCGTTACTATTATTATCGAACCAGTATCCATCCATATCCATAAAGAACAGGTCTATTGGAAATTCCCAGGAAATATCCCCGGTTTCTTCATACCATGCTAAAGGAAGATTTCCAATAAAAACAACTCCCCGCAAGTCTGAATTAATATAGCTGTTTATCAATTCTGCTCTGATATCTTCCGCTGTTCCACCTGTAAACATTTCTAATTCAACTGAATAACCTTCATTTTCCAGATCAGCTATATAGATATTTGTTCTAAACTCTATTTGTGGATAAAGGAAATTATTAACTATTACTTTTACTAACGGTTCTCTGCTTTTAGTTTCTTTTGAGTGATATACTGGTTCGATCTGTAGTGATCTTCCAAAATCGATCATTTGAGAATATTCTTGAAAAGTGATTACTTCTCTATTTAAAGGATCAATATATTCTGACTTTGGAAGAGATTGAGTCCAAGCTAATTGATAAGCAATTAGAATGATAACGATTATCTTTTTCATATTACTACCTCATTTTATAAAAAGATATAATCTGTAAAAATTTATCCTTTCTTCCCCATTTAATTCCAATTACGAAAATCAAAAAATTCAGGATTATTGTCAAATTTTAAATTAATATAATCAATAATTTAAATTAATGTGCATTTACATGAAAAACCTTTCTCCTGAAATAAACATCCCTTATATTTTTGCGCTTGTGTTGGTTTTCTTAACTGAACCAAAAAACGCATTACCTTACATAGAGTTAAGCATTGGTATATTATTCCTTTGCTGGCTGATAATTGATCTAACAAAAAAAATAAAAAGCCCGGACTTGAACTTATTGTTGGGCTTCTGTTTTTTACCATTTGGGGAAATCTACCTACAGTTGGTTCAACCGTCCCGGTTGAATCATAATATTTTCCATAATACCATCCTGGTGTTATATAATATAAAGCAGTGCCCTGCAGAATTTTGTTCCAATCACCTACAGCGATTGGAAAGCTGCAATCTGTTGCGTTTACAGTAGGAATATATTATTTTCTTTAGTAGATTCCCGATCCCAGATATACATCGGGACGTGTTGCTCGGGAATGACAAAATCACCTCTTGAAAAATCAGGGTTATGTTCAGTAGAGATGAATGTTTTTGGCTTTTTTATGTCGAAGTTAAGCTCAGAAGAATGTTGAGTACCCTTCTATTTCAAATCATTTCCTTTACAAACAAAATACCCCAGTTGGTTCAATCGTCCCGCTTGAACCATAATAGAACCCATAAATTTATTCCTTTACAAACAAACCAGCCTTTTAATCTTGAATTATAAGGATGTATCTATGCGTTATTCTGGATATTATATAATCATTGCCATTGCTTTACTTTTCATCCTGTTTGTTATCTTCCCGGAGCTTACTATCTATCATCATAAAGTAGTTTACAAGAATTTCCATATCTATTCTGATAAAGAGATTAAATTAACTAATGATGCTGGAAAAAATGGAAACTAATAATTTGAAGAAACATAATGTTGTTTATCCCGACTATAATAACTGCATAATAAACCTAATCTCCACTATTCTTAGAACTTACGGCGTCGAACCCAATTACAATCCCTTAAAGCAGATCGATATTGAAGATATGAAAACAAAAAAGAATATCGTATTGATGCTTTTCGACGGATATGGATACAATTTATTGAAAAGGTATTCTAAATCTTCTAGTTCATTCTTAAAACATCATCTGGTAGATAAAATCACATCTGTTTATCCTTCAACCACCACCTCAGCAATTACAAGCATAAGAACCTGCAAAACTCCACTTGAACATGGAGCTCTGGGCTGGACGATGTTTTTCAAAGAATATTATAAGTTCATCGATTTTCTCCCGAATTGGGATAGCATTACAGGAAAAGTGTTAGACCATTCAAAATATAAAACTTATGAAAAAATGCAATTTAAAAACATTTTTGAAATGATACATTGTTCCGAACCGAATGTTGAACTTTACAATGTCTACGCCAAATATTTAGCTAATCACCCTTATTCATCTGCAGTTTGTGATCCTTCGAGAATTATTTCTTTTAGAAAAACAAAACAGCTTTTTAAGCGGGTTGAAAGGCTTATCAAGAAAAAATCAAATAACAGAAAGTTTATCATGACCTATTCTTCAAACCCTGATGCGCTGGAACATAAAAATGGAACCAATTCCAAAGTTGTTGAAGATTTCATAAAAGTAATCGATACTGAAATTGAGAAATTAGCGAAAAAATTATCAGGAACCAATACCCTGTTTTTTGTAACATCAGATCATGGTCTCACAGATATAGAAAAGTATCATTATACAAACGAGGATAAAGAGCTGTATGATTGTATTTTTTTGCCGACAAT
>DAOVQH010000095.1 GCA_030628755.1 Candidatus Cloacimonadota bacterium
AGTTCCTTTATCACATCTTTTTCAATGAAATTAATTTTCTTATTTGGAAAGAGCAGAAAAAATATATCATCAAATTTGAATTCCGTGAATTTGATATTTGGATATTTTTGGATAAAATCATTCTTTTCATATTCGTCGTCAAATTCAATTAAATTCCTATTTGAAACAATGATATCATCAACTGCTCGCTGAGTAATCACAGGAGTCAACAGATTTGTTGCGGTTATCAGAAGCAGCAGGATAAAAGAAATTATTACGAGAAGTCTGTATGGCTTGAGATAAACAATGATCCGTCTGAACAAATCCTTGTCGTAGATCTTGCCTTTTATGACGTCTTCGGAAAGTCCTTTATGTAAATTTCTCATTTTAGTTTTTCTTCTATCTGCTGTTTTTCAAACAGGTCTTTGTATATTCCTTTTTTTGCAAGGAGTTCTTTATGAGTGCCAAATTCTGTGATTTTCTTATCGCTTAGAACAATAATTTTATCTGCATGTTGGAGAGATGAAATCCTGTGAGCAATGATAATCGTGGTTTTGTCTTTTCTAAGTTTGATCAGTAGATCCAATATCTTTTTCTCTGTTTTTGTATCAACAGAAGAGAGCGCATCGTCCAGAATGAGGATATTCGGATTTGTAAGAAGAGCTCTGGCAATTGCGATTCGTTGTTTTTGCCCACCGGAAAGTGTAACTCCCCGTTCCCCGATAACAGTATCGAAACCATCTTCAAACTCAATAATATCCTCATAGACCTGAGCATATCGTGCGACTTCTTCAACATAAGTCCTATCAATGTCTGGCTTTGCCAGACTTATATTGTTTACAATGGAATCCGAAAACAGGAAAATATCCTGCGGAACCATTACAACATTATCTCGCAAAATTTCCAGCGGGATCTTAAAAAGTTCCACATCGTCGATGAAAATCACATTTTCCGGGGGATTATACACTCTGGTCAGAAGGTCGATAATTGTAGTTTTACCACAACCGGTTCTTCCCACGATTGCCAAAGTTTTTCCCACATCTATTTCAAATGAAATGTTTTCAAATATCTGCGGAGTTTGGGAATTATATTGAAAATTCAAGTTCTTAAAAGTTACTTTTCCTTTCAAATCCTGAATGGAAGTATCCACGTTATCATCAACAATTTCCGGTTCGATCTCAAAAATTGAGTTCAGTCTTTTTAAGGATGCAGTTCCTCTCTGATACAGGTTTACTATCCAGCCAATAGCAATCATCGGCCAGATGAGCATTCCCAGGTATTGGAAGAAAGCAACGAACTCACCAATCGAAATTTCATTGAAGATCGTAGATTCACCACCAAATACCAGGACAATTCCCATACTGATATTGATGACGAGAAACAGCATTGGAAAGAACATTGCAAATATCTTAACAAGAGCGATATTCTCTTTCATATAATCCCTTGCCTGCTCTGACATTTTTTCCAGCTCTGCCTGTTCTTGAACGAATACTTTCACAACCCTGATACCGGAAATGGTTTCCTGAACCTTGCCGGACATTGCAGCAAATATCTTTTGAACCTTTCGAAACCTGCCGTGAATTTCCTTCCCGAAATATATGATAATTATGCTTAAAATCGGCATTGGAATGATCGCCAGCAGAGTCAACCGTAAATTTATCCCAACCATAAAAAAGATGGATGCAATAGAAAGAACAATGATGTCCACTCCCACAACAAAACCGAACCCGATAAGCATTCTCACTGCGTTCATATCGTTGGTTGCATAAGCCATCAGGTCACCGGTTTTGGTCTTGTTAAAGAAATTTGAAGAAAGTTTAAGCAGGTGTTCATAATACATCTGCCTCAGGTCACGGTCGATTATCCAGGCTGTTCCAATAAAGGCAATTCGCCAGAAATATCGCAAAATTGTGATCACGATGGTAATTCCCAAGATCAGCAGAGAAGCATACAACAAACTTGTTGCTGTGAATCCTTCCCTTCCGATCCCGTCGATCGCTTTTTGCATAACCTTGATAGTTATCAGTTGCCCTGCATCGATGATGATGATCAGGATGATTCCGAAGATAATCTTAAAAAGATTCTTCCTGATATAAGGAACAACTTTCTCAAAGGTTTTCATTTAGTTCCTTTTTTTAGCTCACGGATTTTCACGGATAATTACTTTTTCTCGTTTTTAGCTCACAGATCTTCACGGATAACTTCCTCGTTCCCATCCGGCAACTGTCGGATGGAGAACGAAACAAACATTACTTCTGGTTAGATTTAGACAGTATCTTTTTACAAGATATTTTATCCGTACTAATCCGTGCTTATCCGTGAGCTAAAGATTATCGACTGTTTTCCGAATGGCACGAATATGTTCTGGTGTTGTTCCGCAGCAACCACCAATGATGGAAACACCAACTTCTATCAAATCTTTCGTCTTTTAAGCAAAAAATTTAGTTGTTTCCAAATAGAATATTTCCCCAGTTTTCAGTTCAAGTAATCCTGTGGTGGATAGGATTATTATTGGAAATAATGTCAACTTGTTGCTATCTCGTTTATAATAACGAAATTTATATTTACGCTTTTTGAATTTTAATTTCTTCTGATATTTCAATGAAGTTTTTATTATGAAATTTTGAATTCCAGTTTTAATAATCTCCTGAGAAATCTAATTTATTAAAGCGTAAACCAAAAATCTGTTCATCAACAACTCTTGCTATGTCTTTTAAAGAAACAATACCTACTAAGTGTCCATTTTCAACAACCGGTAAATGACGAATATGATTAATGACAAAAACATGATATACTGCTCTAAGTTTTTTATTTGAACCAACCGTAATTAGTTGTTTGGTCATAACTTCACCAACAGTGGTCTTCGTAGGATTTTTTCCACATGCTACCACTCTTTTAACTAAATCCCTTTCTGTGAAGATACCAATAGGAATATCATCTTTTACTATAACTACAGATCCAATATTGTTGGTTGACATAATTTTTGCTACAGTATCTATAGTATTATTTTCTGTACATGTTTTGACATCATTTTGCATATATGACTTTATTTCCATGTTCTCTCCTCGTTAATGAAATAGTCTGGTTCCTTTTCAATCGTTTTCAATGTAATTGTCAACAACTTTCCGAATTGCTTTAATATGTTCTGGTGTTGTTCCACAGCAACCACCAATTATGGAAACTCCAGCATCGATCAGTTCTTTTGCTTTCTCTCCAAAAAACTCCGGTGTTTCTGAATAGACCAGTTTTCCATCTTTCATCTCTGGAATTCCAGCATTGGATTGAATTATTGTTGGAAGGATTGTAAGCTTTTTAAATTCACGAGCAATCTTGATCATATTCTCGATTCCATTCCCGCAATTTGAACCGATAATATCTGCTCCTGCTTTCTGAAGCCCGGTAACTGCATCATTGATGCTAACGCCCATAATCGTAAAAAATCCTCTGGGGGTTTCGTCAAATGTCATCGTTGCCATAACTGGAATTATTGTAGAAATACTTTTTGCTGCTTTTATGGCAAGAGTCGCTTCATTCAAATCTGTCATTGTTTCGATGCAGATTAAATCAATACCTGCATTTATGAGAGATTTCATTTGTCTTTTAAAACTTTGGTAAATGTCATCAGGTTCCGTATCACCAAAAGGTTTTAATAATTTCCCGGAAGGACCACACGAACCTGAAATATAAGCTTTGTTTCCAACAACTCTTTTTACTCTTTCTACTGCAATTCTATTGATTTCCTCAGTTTTGTCTTGTAGTCCGTAATCTGATAATTTTAAAGGAGAAGCACCGAAAGTATTAGTTTGGATAATATCTGCTCCGGCATCAAGATATGCTTGCGCGATTTCTTCCAGGATTTCAGGATTTTTCAGGTTCACAGATTCAGGCGGTTCTCCCGGCTTGAGTCCTTTTGCAAAAAGCATCGTTCCCATTGCACCATCCGCAATCAGGATTTCACCGTTTCTTATTCTTTTGAGGATTGGATTCATTTCACTCCACTGATAAGATTCTTCACACATTCCACAGCATTTGCTACATCGTAAGCGTAAGCATTTGCACCAATTTCATTTGCAAATTCCTTTGAAACAGGTGCTCCACCGATAATCGTTTTAATTTCAGAGTTTTCTTTTTTCAAAAGTTCAGTTACTTTTTTCATTGTTTGCATCGTAGTAGTGAGAAGTGCAGACATCCCGATAAGTTTTGCATTTTCGCGTTTTGCTGTTTCCACAAATTTCTCTGCAGAAACATCTTTTCCAAGATCAATAACATCAAAGCCCGCACCTTTCAGCATTATTCCAACAAGATTTTTCCCTATATCGTGAAGGTCACCTTGAACTGTTCCGATCACCACTTTGCCTAAACCGGAAATTCCTTTGGAAGCAAGAAGCGGTTTCAACTGGTCTAATCCCGCATACATTGCTTTTGCTGCCATCAGAACATCCGGTAGAAAGATCTCGTGTTTGCGGAATTGCTCCCCGATTATATTCATTCCTGCAATTAAGCCATTATCAAGAATGTCTTTGGGATTTAAATTCAGTTTTATCGCATTTTTTGTTAACTTAAAAACTTTTTCGTCATCACCTTGTTGAAGATATTCTGAAATCTGAGTGAAAATTATATCCATTTTTACTCCATTTTTTTTTAGCCGCTCCCGTCCTCCGTAGCAGTGTTACTGCGGAGGGTGGAAAGAACATTAAGTTTCACTAAACTTCTTTGAAATATAAAAAATGGACTCGACTTGCAACGAAGTGTGTGTTGATAACAACCTTAATTGCAATTCTTAAGTCACACTTTCCTCTCGTTCCCATCCGGCAATTGCCGGATGGGAATGCAGATGTGCAAAAAACTCCTTTTTATTAATTATGAAACAGAGTTTCAATTGGAATTAACGTTACTAAACAGAGTTTAGTAACGAGCCAACCTCCGTAATGATCGGTGGCAGAATAAAACCATTGTGAAGGTTAAGAAAACCCCTCTTAATCTCCCCTTATGAAGGGGAGCAAACCATTCGCAAGGTTTTTCAATCTTTCTCTGCAAGATTTTGTTTCACATTTCGAGCAAAAGGGAAAATCATTCTTAAATTTATGAACACTTTTTTCCCCTGCAATCAGAATACCGGAAACAGATTTAAGCGGAATCATTAAAAAACTATCATTCAGAGTAATTCCTATTTTCTCAGGTTGTAAATATTCAAAAAGTTTCTTCTGACCTGAAATATCCCAACCGCAATAACCGGGACTGTATGCTAGTGTTAAAACTTTTTTTCGGTGCATTCGGTGATTTTCAGTGTTAAATGTTTCCAGCTTTTTCACAGCTTTATCTGCGGCAAGAGAAGCGATACAATCCAGCATCGAACCCAGAGCAAAATCATTTTCTTTGAAAAGAGTTTCAATTTTTTCACTCACTTCTTTTCCCATTGTGAGAGCAAATAAAATCAGATTATCAGCTTTTGGAAAGATTTGTTCAACAGGCGTCTCAGTAGAATTATTTCCTTCTCCAAAAAAGACTTTTTCAAATTCTTCTTTTGAAATTTCGAAATAGATTACAATAGGTTTAGAAGTTTCCCGGAATACTTTTATTGCTTCCGAATAAAGCTGTTGAATTTTTTCTGAAACTGAATTATTTTTCGGGATTCCGAATTCTTTAAAAACAATATCTTTTTCAGGTTGGATGTCTTTTACCTTAAATTCTATGATATGACTCATAACTCTCTTTAGCCTTGAAAAAGTTTACAAGTAATTTTCTTCCTGCTAAATCTTTTCAACGGTTCTTTTATTTTGCGTTCACATTTCTCCCAAACTCCGTTTTGTATTCTTCGAAACAGAGTTTCAATTGAAATTAACGTTACTAAACAGAATTTAGTAACGAGCAGACGATTTTTCACAAATACGAGTCCCAACCGTTGAAAAGGTTTACAAGAAAGATTTCCTCTGTGGGAAACCGTTTTCAAGGTTTTCTAATTGGAAGCTTATCCTGACCATATTTTTTAGCTTCTTTTTCCATCAATTTTATTAAATCGTTTTTGACCTCATCCGACAAACTCGAAGGTTCATAATTTTGGATCAATTTCTCCACTTCGGTGTGTGCTCTTTCTTCGAGAGTTGTTTTTCCTTCTGCAATCCATCTGGGTCTGTTTGCTCGATTTATAACTTCTCCAGGGAAGTAATGTTCTTTTTTCAGATATTTTCGGGTATGTTTGGAAATCAAGAGATGATTTTCTTTTAACAATTCTTCAAAGATCGGAAGAGCAGGAAAATCCTCTTTCGGTTCGATTCCCTCTATCATTCTCAAATTCATTCCGCAAATTTCATTATCCATAACCAATTTCTCCAGACTGATACAGCTCTCAAAATCGAGCATTCCGGGACCTGAAATATTATTTATTCCAGATAAAGCGGAAAGAGTTGCTCCCATGCCGGATTCGAGTCCAGCCTGAGCATCTAATTGTTTGGCATCGCTCAAAGATATATATGCTTGCGTTGGAAATCCCATATATTTCCCGATCTCATTATAGGCACAATCTATCATCATTGTTTCCACTGCACCCATCGGAGTGGTTTCGTAGCGAATATCAAATATCGCAGGTGAACCGCCATACAGCATTGGAGTCCCCGGATTCGCAAGCTGGCTGATAACGATCCCACTCAAAGTTTCCGCAGTATGCTGAATTAAAGATCCGGTGAGAGTTACAGGTGCAATAAAACCGGAAAGGGGCATTGCAATAAATTCAACCGGAATCGAATATCTTGCACAATCCAGAACATTCTGGGAAGTAACATCACTCCATTTGAGGGGAGAAGTCGGACAGCAGGAAAAAACGGTTAACGGTTTGTCTTTCAGATTTTTTTCATTTCCTCGAACAACAAGTTGAAAATCCTTCATAATTTCAAAAGATTCAATTGTGAAGGTTCCGGTTATAACCGGTTTCTCACAATATAAAAGACTGAGGTAAAGTCGATAGCTGTCAGAGATTTTTTCGTGAACATCATTCGGGATCAAAGCTGTGCTCTGGGAAGCAATATTATTAAGCTGAGTAACAACTTTTACATAATTGATATAATCCCTGGTCGAAGGATTGCGAATTTCTTTGGTCTGATAATCTAAAACATGAAGCGCAGCGGAACCTGGAGTAAAATGCACATTATCTTCTGAAAAATCATTCGTTTCATTTCCATTAACATCATAAAGTTTAAACGAATTCGGAACTGTTTTTAAAGCCTGTTTGATAATATCTTTCGTGAAATAAACCCGCGATTTTTCAATTCTTGCTCCATTATCCGAAAGTAAAGACAAAACATTCTGATTGTTGATTTCAACGCCAAGTTTGCAGAGTATTTCTATTGCTTCATTAATTATCTTTTTGATGAGTTCATCTGTTAAAAATTTTACTTTTGGTCGCATTCTAATCTCTTCAATTCAAACTTCCGAAGTTTTAGAAACTTCGGAAGTTTTGTACTTGGAAGATAACTTTTTAAATTTGATGTCAATTTATACTATTTTTCGGTTTTTATTTTCCTGTTAATCAGTTCCTCAATCTTCTTGCTCATACTTTTATACCTTCATTTTTTATGTTCTGATAAATCGGCATTACTCTAGCAATCTCGGAATTCCAGAAATCCTTTGAATGAACTATTAACCCGAAAATAACATTGTGTTCCAACTCTACATCGAATGCATTATTAAAGATTTCCTCCCTGATTGAATTATCTACAGTTCGTGAAAGTAAAATCAACAAATCTATATCAGAATCTTCTTTATAATCACCCCGAGCAGCAGAACCAAAAAGATAGAACTCCGTATCTTTCCCAAAGTTATTTTTTATTCTTTTTTTTAAAGAAGTAATCGATTTTTGGATATATTCCTTTTTCATATTTCATTCCCCATACTTCTCAATATAAAGAAGAGCACATTCTTTCGCCATTTTGCGAATTCTTCCTATGTATGAAGCTCTTTCCGTAACGCTGATAACTCTACGGGCATCGAGAAGATTAAAAGTGTGAGAGCATTTCAATAAATAATCATAAGCAGGATAGACCAGTTTTTCTTTTATCAAGTTGGAAGCCTGTTTTTCATAATCTTTAAAGGAAGCAAAAAGAGATTTCACGTCCGATTTCTTAAAATTGAATTCGGAAAATTCTACTTCTTTATCTAAAAATATTTCACCATACAGGGTTGTATCGTTCCACCTGATATCTTTGAAATCATCAACA
>DAOVQH010000281.1 GCA_030628755.1 Candidatus Cloacimonadota bacterium
CTCATCAAGTTCGATGTTAAGTTCTATTTCATTAATTATTATCTCGCTGATTTTCTCTGCATTTTCATCAAAAGAAACAGTATGAATTGGATACATAATACCTTCGATTTCCTTGTATTCCAGAAATGTTCTTTCAATAATGATATTATTAATTTCATAGATCATTTGAAGGGGTAATTTCTTTTCTTTACTAATGTATAATTTGAATTCAAGAATGTCATCTCTTAGAAGTAGTTCGTAACATTGTTTTCCAAGGATTTCCTTATCTCCCAGAAAAAGAATTTCATAATCATTATTACTTTTTGCCAGTTTTATCAAATTCCTGTTTAAATTTCCAACAACAATTTTCACATAAGATTCCGGAAGATTCTCATAGTAACCTTTGGCATATCTCATCCAGCCCCGATCTCTATTTATGATAAATTCTTTATCCTGGAATTTAACTTTGAATTTATCCGGGAAAACAGCGACAACTTCGACAGGAAAGGACAATGTGCCCTGCGGAATTGGTTGAATTGTGATTCCTTTGGTTCTAATATTTTTAATCTGTGTTACATCCCCGATCGCCTGAACCATCTTATCGAAGATTTTACTTCCTTTGAATTCCTGTTCTTCCAGTTTTTTATATTCTTCAAAATCACCTGCTATGAGAGAAGATATTATAAATAAAGAAATTATAATCGCTATAACTATTTGTTTCATTAAATTATACTAATCTCTGCTAATTATCATAGCTCAAATTTGTAATTGCGAAGTTCATTAATTAGGGTATAATGTTATTACCCACTAATAGCTAATTCCTTCACCAGCACAGACGCAGCTCCGATCGAGCTCATATTGAATTTAAAGTTATCTGCGATCATCTCTACATCTTGGAAAAGCTGGAGGATATTTCCTGATATAGTGAATTGTTTTAGAGAGTGTTTCCTTTCTCCTTTCTCATAAAGAAAGCCTTCAGCAGAAAGAGAGAAATCACCTGAAATGGAATTCGCTCCGGAATGCATACCCTGCAGAGCCACAATTTCTATAACTTTATTATATTGCTTAAAGAGTTCTTCTTCTTTATGTTCTCCAAGTTTAAGGAAAAAATTAGAAGGTGAAATCCCGAGTGTTCCTTTATATCCCCTACTACCATTACCTGTTGATCTCACTTTGTCTTTTCTGGCAGTTTGAGTGTTATGGAGATACGATTTCAGTTTCCCATTTTTTATCAATGCTGTAGTTTGAGAAGGAAATCCTTCGCTGTCAAAATAACGTGTTCCAAAACCATCAGGATGCAGAGCATCGTCAATAATAGTAACTTTATTATTTGCTATGTCTTTCCCCAGTTTACCTTTAAGAAGCGAACGTCCTTCCTGAACCGCTTTTGCACTGAAAATCCCAGAGAAAGTAGAGAGCATGGTTGCCATCATTTCATTATTTAGAACCACCGGGTACGAACCTGATTTGATTATTTCGCCACCCAGAAGAGATGTACTTTTTAGAACGCTTTTTTCAGCTAATTTTTTTGCATCAAATTTACTGAAATCCCTTCCGATAATAAAATCCATACCCACTCGTTTATCATCTTTTTCCTGAGATAAAGCAACTACATAAGAATAGGCAAAGTTTTGTTTTTCTTCTTTATTTAAACCTTTACTGTTAGCTATCTTTGTATAACCGGTTCCATTCCCCATTATGGAATGCGGAATATTAAAAACGCGTTTATCAGTAGCTTTTGCGAATTTTTCCATACTTTTAGCAAACCGAATTTTGTCTTCAACACCAATCTTATCCAATTCTTTTGAATAGACATCAAGTTTTTTATCGATATCAGGATAGTTTTCCATAATTACTATTTCATCATCTTCAGTATATTTTGCATTCTCAAGAGCTTCCTCAATGATTGATTTAAAAGTTTCCTCATCAAATTTCTCAGTATAAGAATACCCAACCTTTCCATCTTTTATCACCCGCACACTGATGCCGTTGGAGTCTGCATAATTAAAAGCTTCGATGCCCTGATTATGAATTCTTACCAGGAATGAATTGTCAGCAGAAAGCAGGATCTCAATATCGTCCGCTTTATCTTTTGCATAATCGAATATAATTTTAAATTCTTTTTCGTGCATCTTTTTTCCTCCTACTTTCTACCACCGACGATAATCTCATCAATCTTGATTGCCGGCTGTCCAACATTTGTAGGAACACTTCCACTAACAGAACCACACATTCCCTGAGCCATTGCCAGGTTATCTGCGACCATACTTACTTTTAATAGAGCTTCTGCCCCATTTCCGATTAGTGTTGCTCCTCGAACAGGCTCAGCAATTTTTCCCTTCCTGATAATGTAACCTTCGGCAACAGCAAAATTGAAATTCCATGTTCCCGGCATCACAGAACCACCACCCATTTTCTTAGCGTATATTCCATAATCTATAGAAGCGATAAGGTCTTCGAGTTTGTTTTTACCAGCAGCGATGTAAGTATTTCTCATTCGAGATGTTGGAGCGAATTTATAGGATTGTCTTCTCCCGCTTCCTGTAGGTTTATAACCTGTTTTAATACTTCCCATCTTATCAACCATATATGATTTCAGGATGCCATTTTCAATTAATATTGTTTTTTTTGTTGGAAGTCCTTCATCATCGATGTTTTCACTTCCCCATTCATTTGGGATTGTTCCGTCATCAATAGCTGTTACTACAGGATTTGCTATTCTTTTACCTAATTTCCCTGCAAAAACCGAAGCTCCTTTTGCCACAGAAGTTGTTTCCAGGGCGTGTCCGCACGCTTCATGAAAAATAACTCCCCCAAAACCATTATCGATCACAACCGGGAATTTCCCACCCGGAGCATAATCTGCATTTAGCATTGTAACAGCTATTCTTGCAGTTTTCCTTCCTATCTCTTCAGGATTCAATTTTTTGAAAAATTCGTAACCAGCAAATCCACCGGGACCTTCACTTCCGGTTTGCTTTTCGCTACCTTTGGAAGCAATCGAACGCACATTAACGCGGGAATAATTTCTGTCATCTTCTACCCAAAGTCCTTCACTATTGGTAATCAGGACATGTTGCATTTTTTCTGTGAAGTTGATATCTACCTGCGTAATGAGATCATTAAAATTTCTGGAAGCCTGATTTATTTTTCTGATAAAATCGATTTTATCCTTTTTATCAACTGTGTTATTGGGAATAACGACCGGGTGAATATTATTGAATTCCATATTTGTGAAATCCATAACTTTGATTCGATCCTTTCCTTTAGCCGCTTTACTCACGGCGTCAGCTGCAACTAAAAGGGATTCTTCACTCAGATCATTCGTATAAGCATAGATTGCAGTCTGTCCATAAAAAACTCTTATACCTGCTCCGAAATCATTCCCTACAATGTTCTGTTTAACTTTGCTATCATTGAAATTAATACGTGAATTATAAGTGTTCTCAACAAAGAGTTCTGCAAAATCTGCACCATTGCATAGAGCTTTGTCGATAACCTTTTCAACGAGTATCTTATCGATCATTAATCCTCC
>DAOVQH010000048.1 GCA_030628755.1 Candidatus Cloacimonadota bacterium
AAGGACAGGGGAATTATGAAGGACTTTCTGAAGAAAAACTTCCAATATTCTTTTTATTAAAAGTAAAATGCTGGGTTATTGCAAATGATTTAGGTGTTAGTGATGGAGATATTATTTTAAAAGGAAATTTTAAGAGATGAGTTCTGCAGAATAGAGTGTTTTTCACCTCACCTCAATGCTCTACCCAAGGCAGATAAATCTCCTAAAAGGAGAGGAAGTTTTTGTCCTTCTCCTCGACTGTGTCCGGCTTTTGACGGATAGGAGAAGGTTGGTTTACCCCGTGAAATTCAGCTTGCTGACTATTTCAACGGGGGATGAGGTGGATATGATAAGAAAATAAATATTAGCTGGAAGTAGTAGCTAATTCTTTTAATAAAAGAAATTAACTGCCATTTTCAAGGCAGGAAGTAGTCAGAATGATTTTTGAGATTTTAACTTATTTATTTTGTATAAGTTAGAAATCATGCATAAGGCATAAATTTTAAGAATTAAAAGGAGAGATAAAAAATGAAAGAAAATGAAACAGCCAAGAAAGAAGCTGAAAAGATGCTCGCAGAAAATTTAGGGAGAATTAAACATAAGATTGTAATTATAAGTGGCAAAGGTGGTGTTGGGAAAAGCACGATTGCTGTTAATCTAGCTTATGGTTTAGCAGTCCAAGGGAAAAAAGTTGGCATCCTAGATGTTGATATTCATGGACCTTCCATCGCCATGATGTTAGGAATTGAGGGGAAAAGATTAAATGTTTCAAACAAACGTGCCGCACCAATCAAAGTTCTCGATAACTTGTACGCGTTAACAATCGCATCTCTGATTCCGGATTCAGATGACCCGGTCATCTGGAGAGGACCTATGAAAATGAATGTAATAAAACAATTTCTGCAGGATATCGAATGGCCTATTCTTGATTATTTGATTGTTGACAGTCCTCCCGGAACAGGAGATGAACCTCTATCTGTAATCCAAATCATCAAAAATGTAGATGGTTCAATCATAGTTTCCACTGCTCAGGAAGTGGCTTTTCTGGATGCTCGAAAAACAATAAAGTTTTCTCGAAAGCTTTCTGTTCCGGTTTTGGGTATTATTGAAAATATGAGTGGGTTTCTGTGTCCTCATTGTGGAAAAAAGATTGAACTATTTCACGGCAGAGGAGCTGATAAAGCTGCTGCAGATTTCGGAATAGATATCTTAGGAAAAATCCCCTTTGATACAAACATCGTAAAAACTTCAGACACTGGCAGACCTTATATTTATGATTTCAATCAAGCTGAAGCAGCTAAGGAGATGAAACAAATAGTTGATAAAATAATTCAAAAGGTTGAGAATAAATAAACAACTTTATTAATATTTATGAAAATATCTGTGTGACTATTAAAACAAGCTGATTTTTGCATTATTAAACCTTCAAATAATGAAGGATTTTATGGTAAAGAAAAAAATTGAAAAAACATTGTTTTAAATCAATATTTTAAGAAAATATTTCAGAGAATCTTTTTGATTATAATCCTTCTGCGAATTTTATAAAAAGATTATCTGTTTTACAATATTACAAACATATGTAATAAATAACTATAAGGAAAAGATAATAAATAAAAATAATAAATAATTTTATTTGACAAAAAAATAATATATAATCCTTTTTTTTGCATAGTAATAAAAGAAGTGCTTTTAACTTTAATTTATATTCATCTTGTCACATTGAAATTAAAAGCTGATACTCATCTTATTGAAAATTGTATTTGATTTATAATTCTTAAATCGTTGATTCTTAACTATTTAAAAAAGGAGGTTGTAATGAAAAACGAAGTCAAATTCTTAGTTCTTATTATAGCTTTAATATTTTGTCATTTTCTTCATGCCCAAGATACATTAGAAGTAATTGTTACTTGGGAAATACCTGGAGAAGTAATCTTTAGGTGTGTCAATTTAAACAGCGATGGTAGCGATCTGAATAATGATGACTACGATGATTTTATTCATTGGTATCCTGGTGATCCTTATAGATTCCAATTTTTTATGGGAAATGAAATACCAAATACAACTTATGATTTTGAAATAGAAGTTCCTTTCGGAAGTTGTTCCATCTCTTGGGGTGGTGATTTGAATGGAGACGGATATCAAGATATTGTCTATCAAATATGCACAGATGCTTTTGATCCCGGCGACATCTATATTTGTTTTGGGGGAGAAGAAATTGATCTTGACCCTGAACTTATTCTTCAAGGTGAAGACTATATTCCGGACCCTACAGGTCTAAACTATAAAGGATTTAACGGTGGCTATGACTTTAATGGTGATGGATATGATGATCTTTTAACTTGGGGTGAAGGTCCCTCTTTGTGGTGGAACGGTCTAATTCAAATTTTTCTTGGCGGTGAAGAATTAAGTACAACTCCTGATTTTCAAATTCAAGGAAACATAGAAGAACAATTTGGCAGAACAAGAGCAGTTGGAGATATTAATGGAGACGGCTATGATGATTTGATTGTCAGCCGAGATGAAACAATGGCTGCTCTTGTCTTTTTAGAAGTTTATCTTGGTGGAGAAACAATTGATACCATACCGGATTTTATCACAAGTGAAGTGTTTGAAATAGGATCAAAATCATATGCTAAAGGTGATATAAATAATGACGGTTATGATGATGTTCTCATTTCTCATGTAGGCATTTTTTTAGGAAATCAGAATGGCATTTTAAATCTAGATTATCCATTATCCGGTTATTTTCCAGGATATGCAAATATAAATAATGATGAATATCAAGATATTTTGTATTTTATTTCGGAAACTGGAATGCTAAACATACTTTACGGTTCATGCAATTTTGATACTATCCCCGATATAATACATGATGCAAACGGAAACATCTGCAATATTGGTGACTTCAATAATGATGGTGAAGACGAAATTTTGCTAAACGATGGTGTTCATCCAACTATAGTAAATTCTGCTACTCTTTATGGTCTTCCCATAGGAAATTCAGCAGATAAAGAAATTAGTTTAGTAAAATTCAATCTAATGAATTACCCAAACCCATTCAAACTGTCAGGAGCCGGTCGCAGTCCCGGTACAACCATCAGTTACGATTTGCCTGTTAATATCGAAAATCCGGTTATTGAAATCTTTAATATCAAAGGAGAAATGATTAGATCACTCTGTGTGTTCCCATCAGGCGACTGCCCGATAGGAACGAGATGTGTGGTTTGGGACGGAAACGATAACTATCAAAATCAGGTTTCATCAGGAATTTATCTGTATAGATTAAAAACTGATGAAGGTGTGTTAATATCGAAAAAAATGTTATTATTTAAGTAAGATTGGATGAAATCATGAAAATAAAAACTTATATGTTTATGTTAATAATGTTCTTTTGTCTTTTTTCTTTCCTGCAAGCACAGAACCCACTCCAGGAATTATTAACCTTAAATTTACCAATTTATGCTTGCAATTATATTTGCTATAATAAGAACCAGACAGGAAGCGATCTTAATAATGACGGCTTTGATGATTTTATTTATAATTTTTGGAATCCTGAACTTAGCCAAAATGAGTTCCATTTTCATTTTGGCTCATCTAACCCAAGTACAGAACCGGATATGGTAATTATTAAAGAACCCTGTGCAGGTGGAACTTCCTGGGGTGGTGACCTTAATGGAGACGGCTACAAAGATATTGTGTATTATGTCATCAATAGTGAATTTGATCCTGGAATAATTTGTATCTGTTTGGGAAGTGAAAACCTTGATATAGAACCTGATATTATATTAGATGGATATAATTATGGTGCCGAAGGATTCTCCGGTATGAATGGAGGATACGATTTCAATTGTGATGGATATGATGATATTCTGGCTGAATGGGATTTCACTTTTGGACTCTATTACTGCTATCATATCTTTTATGGTTCGGATAATTTCGATCCAGATTCGGATGTCTGTATTGAATTTGAAGAAACCCTATTATCCTCATCTGCTGTAGGAGATATGAATGGAGATGGCTGTGATGATCTTATTATAAGTCACGATATTATCGAAGGAATACAATTTGAATTATATCTTGGTGGGATGGAAATAGATAATATACCCGATTATATTTTCCCGGGACTATATGATTCTTATAGACCAATATGCAATGGTGACTTTAATGGAGATGGATGTGACGATTTGATATTAAGTCAAATTGAAGGTGAAGTAGGAGTACTTGATATTTTTTTTGGTTCTCAGGATTTAGATTTTGTTTTAGATACTCTGGCAGTTGAAAACTCATACTTGGGAACATTTCCAATTTATTGTAATATTAATAATGATAATTACGATGATATTATGACTATGGGAGATCCATATAATCAACTAATATTCATATTCTATGGTGGTAACACAATACCAAATCAACCCGACATAATAATTCCTGCAAATAGCTATCACCCTTTACTTCTTCAATGGGGCTGCAATTTAGGTGACTTTAATGGAGACGGGAACAATGATATACTCATCAACAATGGTGAACCCTATACAACAGCTACAATTTATACTATGGAAATTTCTCAAAGCTCAGATGATGAAGTTGCATCATATAATTCCTTTTTATTGAAGAACTACCCTAATCCTTTCAAACCGTCAGGAGCCGGTCGCAGTCCCGGTACAACCATAAGTTACGAATTACCCGTTAATGTCGAAAATCCGGTTATTGAAATCTTTAATATCAAAGGAGAAAAGATCAGATCACTCTGTGCGTTCCCAAATCCCGATTTATCGGGAGGAACGAGATGTGTGGTTTGGGACGGAACCGATAACTATCAAAATCAGGTTTCATCAGGGGTTTATCTGTACAGATTAAAATCTGATGAAGGTGTGTTAATGTCAAAAAAAATGTTATTGTTGAAATAAAGATTTCACCATGTTATTAAATAAGAAAATGAGAAATGCTACTAAAAAATAAAATATTGGTTTTGATATTTTTTAAAATATTATATATATGAGGAGTGAATAAATAAAACGGAGGTTGTTATGAACCATAAAAAATATATTACTTTTTTCCTTTTTCCTTTCTGCTTCTTGTCACGCCGAAGCAATATTCTTCTTGCTGTGCTTTGCGTAGGCGGATACCTTTTTCCTTTTTCCTTTCTGCAAGCCCAAGACACATTAGAAGTAATTGTAACCTGGGAACAACCTGAAGATGTAGAATTTCGCTGCACAAATCCAAATAGCAGTGGAAGTGATCTGAACAATGACGGATATGACGACTTTATACATTTCAGCTATAATAATGCAACCGGAGAAAGAAAATTTCAGTTTTATTTTGGTAGTTCAAATCCAGGAACTGAACCTGACCTCGAAATATCAACAGACTTGCCTGTGAATTTTGACCCTTCCTGGGGAGGTGACCTGAATGGAGATGGTTATAAAGATATTGTATTTTCCGTATCTACTGATTGGGGTGACCCTGGAGACATTTATATTTGTCTGGGTGGTGAGGAGATCGATCTTGAACCGGAATTAATACTTCATGGTGAAGATTATGCTCCAGATCCATATAATTTGGGTTTTAAAGGTATAAACGGCGGATATGATTTTAATGGTGACGGCTATGATGACTTGCTTGCAGGTGGTACCGGACCTGATATGTTTTATAATGGGCAGGTTGATATATTCTTTGGTGGAGAAGAAATAGATAATATTGTAGATTTTCACATACAGGGTGCTTGCCAGGAAAGATTCGGTTATAAAAAAGCTGCAGGTGACATTAACGGGGATGGCTATGATGATTTGATAGCTTCAAGGAAAATTGATCCATTAAATATTGATGATATAAAATTTGAAATATACATGGGTGGTCCTGATATGGATACAATAATGGATTATGAAATTGAAGAAACATATATTATAGATGATGGAAAATTAATTAGTAATAATGACTTTAATAATGACGGATACGAAGACTTGATAATTTCAAGCGTATTAGAGGGCTACACCTATCCTACTATAAGTATCTATCTTGGAAATCAAACGGGAAATTTAGAAATAAATAGCATTGTAGATTCAATTTACGCTATTGATAATTGTATGTTTTATTGTAACATAAATAACGATGATTTCTATGATGTTGCGATTCTTATGTACAGAGAGAATTCTTATCAGATTGAAATTTATTATGGTAATAGCGAAATAGATTTTTCGCTTGATACAAATATATTCCTAATTAATCAAAATTATAGAGGTTGCTGTAATGCAGGTGATTTTAATATGGATGAGGAAGATGAGATTTTAATAAGATCTTCATATAATTCAGCTACAATGTATGGATTGCCAGGAGGAAACTCTGTGGATAAGTTCGAATTACAAATAACAAATGTCAAATTAATGAATTATCCCAACCCATTCAAACCGGCAGGATCCGGTCGCAGCCCTGGAACTACTATCAGTTACGATTTGCCTGTTAATGTCGAAAATCCTGTTATCGAAATCTTTAATATCAAAGGAGAACGCATTTGCGAATTGAAAATTGAAAATGTAAAATGTAAAATTAATACTGTTGTGTGGAATGGCAAAGATTACTATCAAAATCCGGTATCATCAGGAGTTTATCTGTATAGATTGAAAACTGATGATGGTGTGCTAATATCAAAGAGAATGTTATTGTTGAGATGAAAACCGGAATTTAAAAATAACATGGTTATTTTATTCCAAATTAAAAAGGAGTTTATTATGATGAAAACAAGTTTTTGTATTTTAATGTTGCTTTTATTTGCAGTAACACTATCCGCTGTAAGTCACAGTGAATCATTCAATATCAATAACCTGGAAATTACAACAGAATATCGTGGATATGATATTGTGAGAATGCAAGATTGTCTTATTACAGAAAACCGTGGTGAACCGGAATTACCTGTTAAATTCATCAATTTGATAATACCCAGCGGTATGGAAGTAGATAACATCAATATTTCACAACAACAGCAGGTTATAGACGGAAGTTATTTTGTAAATCCTTCACCCGGTTCATTAATTATTTGTGAGGAATTCGAACCAGCAGAACCAGATTCCACTATCTATAATTCTTATGACCCATATCCGGAAAATTGTGTGGAAGTAATATCGCATGGATACTTTGATGGCGGAAACAGGATTGTATCTTTAGCTTTGTATCCTGTACAATATATTCCTGCAGACAGCATACTAAATTTCAATGAAAACATAAATTTTAACTTAACTTTCAAATCTTCAGATCCGCCTGCAGCTTTACCGCAGTACAGGCTTTCCAAGTATGAGGAAATATATAACAATGCTTTACATTCAATTGTGGAAAACGATGCGGATATCAGTGCTTATAAATATAATCCTACTATTTTAACTGAACCCAGGGAAAACGATGTTGAAATGTATATTATTGGTGAGGATATATATGCTTCTGATTTTGCTGATTTCATGCAGTGGAAAAGGATGAGAGGTCTGACAACCGTTGAATATCGCTCGATTGGAGCATTAAATGCAACTTATCCATTTGGTGATAACTGGCACAGCCATACCATTAATGATTATGCAGGAAGCATCAGGGCTTTTTTGTATGATGTGTATTCAGACAGTTGTACTGTGTATGCATTGATAGTTGGAGGAACAACAGATTTTGATACAACACCAGATCCAAATGATTTTGAAAAACCTGTAAGATATTGCTGTTGTGATAACGATAGGTGGCATTCTCCCGGTATAGGTTGGGCTCCTAATAATAATTTCTATCGAATACCTGCTGATCTCTATTTCCAGGACTTTGACGGGGATTATGATATTGAAGGGGATATAAATAATTTTTATGGTGAGCGTTCTGGTACTGATCCACAGGGTTATTATCATCCAGCAGACCCGATTGATAAATTTCCCGAGATATTTACAGGCAGGCTTATCTTGAGTGAACAGGAAGATGTAGATAATCATGAACAAATACGCAGATGGACTGAGAAATTGATAACTTATGAAACAAATCCCGGTTATGGAGATTTCGATTATCTTGATAGAACAGTTCTTTTTGATGGTTTCTGGACTACTGACGAGAACTTATGGTACTATGAAAACACAATCTATGGAAACAACTTTGATGATATTCTGAATAGTAATTTCAGTTACTATGAAGAGGTAGATCCAACTCGTTCACCAGCATTTCCAACCGGAACTTATGTAATTGATAAAATGAATGAGGATGTAGGATTTTCGCATTTTTATTGGCACGGGGCAAAATATCTTGCTAATAATCTGGCAAATACTAATGATCGTTATCCAATATGTGCTTTAGATTATTATGATGATTACTACATCTCTGATCCTTTAAATGGATTTGATAATCTCATAGAAGATAATGGAAAGTACTCTTTTTGCTATATGATATGTTGCGTGACAGGAGGTTATGATAAATCTGATGGTTCTGCAATTGAATATTGGGGAAATCGTATCAGCATGGCTGAAGCTTTTTCATCTTTTTTAGAAAAACAAGGAGGTCCAGCGATAATTGCCAATACAAATTCAGGATATGGTAGTATATTTGGGACAGGAGGTCCATCTGAGACTATTGAAAAATATTTTCTTATTAATTTATTTAACAACCAATGTTATAATGCTGGTTTTGCATTATCAGAAGCAAAAACTCATGTAGGCCATACAACCGAATCCGGTCATTGCATTCAATTATGTACTACTCTTTTCGGTGACCCGGAGATGGAAGTCTGGACAGATATTCCTGAATATCTGGAAGTTCAGCATAATTATGCAACTAATACCGTAACTGTAACTTGCGATGGAACACCTGTAGAAAATGCAAATGTCTATTTTGCTACAGAAAATTGCAGTATAGATACACTTATTAGTACAGATACAAATGGTTGTGCCCAATGCGATTTCGATTATCAGGAAATCTGTGTTACGAAACATAATTATATCCCTTATATCAAACGCATTGTTCGTAATACTGAAACCTGGACAGGAACAAAAGATTTGAAATGGGATGTAATTGTACCCGTCGGTTCAACTTTGGATATAAACGGTGAAGTAAATCTTCTTTCTTTTGGAGGGAAAAATGCACAAATCATTGTAGAAGATGGCGCAACTATGAATGTAAATGAAAATGCTATCATTTATGGATATAAAAAGACATTCTTCCCCGATGAGTTCTCAATTATTCAAGTTGTAATTCCTGGAAATAAAATTGATGTTTACGGTAATATGACTGTTGATAATGCTTCTTTCAGCTCAATTGATGACAATTATTGGGAAGGAGTTTTTCTCTATGATTGCGGAACGGTTACTATGGTTAATCCGACTTTTGAGAATTGTGAACTTCATTCAGAAGATACTGAAGTAACAATAATTTTTGGTGCATTTACGAATTCAAGTATTGAACATTACAGGAAGGACCTTGAAATATATTATGCAGACTTCAATGAGTCTTTCATCTATGCAAATGCTGTTGAAGAACCATTCCAACAAATCGCAAAAGTTACTATTAATAACTGTTCAATGAATAATACTCTATCCGGCACAGCAATTTATATCTCTTCTTATTCAGATTTTGAAATAACAAATAATTCGCCTATAAATTGCAACGGTATAGGAATAAATATTCATGAATCCGGCAGTGGAAGAACACATTTGATCTCCAATAATCATATTTATGGTAGTTCAAATGGCCATGGTATCATTCTTTATCATACTTATGCGGATATTACAGGTCATAATAATATACATGATAAATCAGCAGGTATTGTCGGTTATCACAACTGCGAAATAACATTACTTGGTAATGAATATGCTCCTTACCAGGTAATTCGTTATAATAACTTTGATGAGGTAACGTTCACTCACGATAGTTTCCCTGTAACTTTTCATTATAATAAAATCTATGACAACAATCATGATAATTATCTTGTGAGATGCAACGGTCATGAAGGTTTAAGACAACACGATATAACTTATAATTACTGGGGAGAAGATTTCCAACCTGAGGAAGATTTTTATCCTTCGGACGCTTTTATTTATGAACCACAATGGAATCCCGGAGATATCATTCCTTTGGGTGATGCAGGTGAATTATTCGCTCAAGCAAAGCAATATGAAGAAGAAGAAAACTATGATCTGGCGAAGCAGAGTTATCAAAATGTTATTTCCAACTATCCTGAATTTGATTATGCAAAAGCTAGTGCTAAGGAATTATTCTCTGTTGAGACAAATTCTAATTACAATTTCTCTGAACTTCAATACTACTATCAGAATGAGCCTAATATGACATATGATGAAGAAATACAGAAACTTTCAAATGCTTTAGTAAATTACTGTGATGTAGAAATTGAAAATTTTGAAACTGCAATTGGATTTTACGAATCAATCATAACAAATACAACTTCTTTTGAGGATTCTATATTTGCTGTTATTGATGCTGGATATACATACCTACTAATGGAAGGAAGTGGCAGAGCAGGGTATATTGGTCAAATCGCAAGCTTAAAACCAAAATCAAGAGAAGATTTTGAAACGAAACGAGATAATCTGCTATCTGTTCTATTTAGTAATACTGGAGATAATGATGATAAAATTGATGTTCCTAAAGTTGTAGTTCTTCATAATAATTACCCTAACCCGTTTAATCCAACAACAACGATATCATTCTCAATACCAGAAGAAAGCAAAGTTGAACTTACAGTTTACAACATCAAGGGACAAAAAGTGAAGACATTGACAAATAACATTTTCGATACGGGTATACATTTGGTTGTTTGGAATAGTGATGATGAATTAGGTAAATCAGTTAGTTCAGGTGTTTATTTCTATAAACTAAAAGTTGATGGGAAAGATAAAGCTGTAAAGAAGATGTTGCTTCTGAAATAAATTCAGAATTCTAAAGAAATAAAAGCCCCAAACATTTAAGGGGCTTTTTTCTCATTTTGTTCATAATTTTTTATAACATTTATATTACTTCTACATAACACATTCAATTTGCCTTTATCTTTAAAGGTTTTTCTTGCTTGACATAAATTAGTTGAGAATTTTGATTCAT
>DAOVQH010000147.1 GCA_030628755.1 Candidatus Cloacimonadota bacterium
AAAAGGGATAAAAAATTCCTTCTTTGGCAGCCATCTTGAAAAAGTCACTCCGCTTTTAGTAAGTTTTAAGTTTCCGTTTCCACGGATCACTGCAAGTTTATAGTGCTTTTTTCCATTCAGGTCGATTCTTTCGATTCCGAAAAAGTTTGCACCTTTCTTTTCAAGAATTATATTTTCAATATTTAGTTGCTCATTTTGGTTTTGCATACCAATATTTTGTTCCTTCAAGAAATTTCTTAATGCCCTGTTTTTTAATTTTCCTTAAATTCTTTATATGAGCATCACCATGATTGGGTTTTAGGAAATCTAACTTTGTACAAGTTTCAAATTCGTCACATTCCCAACAACCTTGAATACCTTTCTTCTGGCAGCATTTTCTCATCTTACAGAAAGGTGGACCTCCACCACCTCTGCAGGTTCTTTTGCAGCGAAATTTTACAAGTGTTCCCAATACTTCATAGCATTGCGGATAATTTTCTAATACTTTAAAGAATGACATGCTGGATAGATATTCTGCTGTTTTATCAAATCTAACCTGTCTTAGTTCTTTTCTAAGGTCTCTTGCAAGATCAGCAATTTTTCCTTGATAACCAAAACAATCTCCACAATAAAGACCACAATACGCAATCAAATCTTTATCTTCTTTAAAATTATCCATTTATTCACATCTCCTTATACAATTATTTTCCTTTCACGATAACCTGACTCCAAACCAACCTTTTATTATGAACAAAGCAACGACAGCAGCAATATAAACTATTTCCGAAATTTTTAGTTTTTTCATTTTAAACCTGAAACAAAAAATAATTTACATTTAATATGTTTTTTTATTTATGATTTACAGTCAATTCATTTTTCATACGAAAAAACCATTTGACATCAAATATGCAAAGTAATTTCTTTGGATTTGAAAGTTGGTCTTTATAAAATTATATTAATCGAGTTAGGGGTGCTGTCAGGCAGGTGCCTGATGGTTGAGATCATACCCTTTGAACCTGATCTGGATAATGCCAGCGTAGGAAAATTGGAGAAAATATTTAAAACCACATTTCCGGTTTTCTGCTGGAGTGTGGTTTTTTTTTATTCCTTCATTTATTCAGGTCACAAAATTTAAGGAGGGATTTATGAACATAAGTGCTTTCGATGAATATGCATCTAAATACGATGCATGGTTCATGAAGAACAAAAACATTCTGGATTCAGAGGTAGCTTTGTTGGCTTATTTTTTAGAAGAACCTGGTAAGGCTTTATCAATTGGTTGTGGTAGCGGACTATTTGAAATGCTTTTAAAAAAGGATTATGGCATTATTATTGAAGAAGGAATCGAGCCAGCGACCGGTATGGCAGAAATAGCTGAGAAAAGAGGTTTGAAGGTAAGAATCGGATCTGCCGAAGAATTAAATTATGGAAATGAAGAATTTGATACTGTTATTTTTAATGGAACACCAAGCTATATCAAAGACTTGGAGAAAGCTTTTCGGAAAACTTATGATGCTTTAAAAAATGAAGGTAAAATTTTAGTTGTTGACGTTCCCAAAGAAAGTTCTTACGGTCTTTTATATAATCTGGCTAAAGAGGTAAGAACGTGGGAAAATGATTATTTCATCGATGCAAAACCGGAAGATGTTTATCCCCTTGAATTTGTGAAAGAATCAAACTGGCGTTCAACTCCGGAGAAAATGGAAATGCTAAAAAAAATAGGTTTTATGGATTTTAAATTTGCACAAACGCTCACCAGACATCCGGTGTATTCCAATTATGAGAAGGAAGAACCGATAGAAGGTTATGATAAGGGTGATTATGTTGCTATTTATGCTTCTAAAAAATAATTAGAAAAGGAGTAATTATGTTATCTATTGATAAGCTCTGGCAAGATATAGAAAAAATCAGAAATACTTCTCCCCTTGTACACAATATTACAAATTATGTGGTAATGAATACAACCGCAAATGCTTTATTGGCAATAGGTGCTTCACCTGTTATGGCGCATGCAGTGGAAGAAGTGGAATCGATGACCGGCATAGCAAATTCTCTGGTTATAAATATCGGTACATTAAGTAAAAAATGGATTGAAGCGATGTCATTAGCGATGAAAACTGCAAAAACTAAAAGAATTCCCATCGTGTTCGATCCTGTGGGTGCTGGAGCAACCTCGTATCGAACTGAAACATGCTTGAAACTGATGAATGAAACGCATCCAAATATCATCCGCGGTAATGCATCAGAAATAATGGCTTTAGTGGATTCAAAGATCAAAACGAAAGGAGTGGATAGTGCACATACTTCAGATACAGCTTTAAAAGCTGCAGAGAATCTTGCAGAAGCTTATGGTTGTACTGTGATTGTGAGTGGAAAAGTTGATCTGATCACCGATGAAACAGATACCATATATGTTAAGAACGGACATGAAATGCTTTCAAAAGTAACAGGATCAGGATGTACAGCAACGGCTATAGTTGGTGCGTTTATCGCAGTAAATGAATCATCTTTGTTTGCTGGTGCTCATGCAATGGCGGTAATGGGAATCTGCGGAGAAATCGCTGCAAAGAATGCAAAAGGTCCAGGTTCATTGCAACTAAATCTGTTGGATGCTTTTTATAATTTAACAAAATCACAAATAGAAGATTATCTGAAATGAAAAAAAAAGAACTGAATTTTGAACTCTATTTAGTTACGGATCGTAAATTATCCAAAGGCAGAAAGTTGGAAGATATCGTCACTTCCGCAGTTAGTGGCGGAGCTACTATCATTCAATTACGTGAAAAAGAATGTTCAACCCGGGAATTTATTGAATTTGGAAAGAAGATCCGAGCAATATTAAAATCGAAGAATATTCCCCTAATAATTAATGACAGAATAGATATTGCGCTGGCAGTTAAAGCAGATGGAGTTCATATTGGTAAAAATGATATGTTCTATCAAACAGCGCGTGATATTCTGGGAAAAGATGCTATCATCGGTTTGTCAGTGGAATCTGTGCAGGATGCGATCGAAGCTGAAAAGTTTGATGTGGATTACCTTGGATTAAGTCCGATCTATTCCACGCCGACTAAAACCGATATTCAGCATGAATTGGGGTTGGAAGGAATACGCGAAATCAGAAAAATTTCCAAACATAAATTGGTTGCTATTGGCGGTATAAAAACATATAATACCAAAGAAATAATTCAAGCAGGTGCTGATGGAATTGCAGTGGTATCTGCAATATGCTCTGCTGAAGATCCTGAAAACAGTGCCAGAGAATTAAGAGAAATCGTTCGTAATGCATTAAAGGAAAGAAAGTGAAGTTATTAGACATCGGTGAATTCGGGCTGATAAATAAAATTGCAGAAAAATTTAAACTTGTATCAGATTCCAATATTCATGGCATAGGTGACGATTGCGCTGTGATCCCAATGAATGGTGGGGAATCTTTACTGATCACCACAGATATACTAATTGAGGACATTCATTTTATAAAGAACAAAATATCTGCTGCGGATCTGGGCTTTAAATCTTTAGCAGTCAACTTAAGTGATATTGCGGCAATGGGCGGCTCACCAAATTGTATATTCTTGTCGCTGGGGATTCCTCCTGATACTGAATTGAAATGGATTGATGATTTTTTTGATGGTTTGCACGCATTAGCAGAACGAACCGAAATTGATCTTTTGGGTGGTGATACTTCCAAATCCGATAAAGGATTAATAATCAATATCGTTGTGATGGGTAAATGTGCAAATGATAAAATAAAATTCCGGTATGGTTCTAAAGCTGGTGATATTATCTGTGTAACGGATTTTGTTGGTAATTCTGGTTGTGGACTGAATTTATTGTTGCAAGATCAAGAAAATGAACAGAACAAGGATCACAATTTTCTTATTCAGGCTCATCATAAACCGAAAGCTAATCTTGCAGAAGGACGCTGGTTATCAGAATTTCCGGAAGTTCATTCTATGATAGATATTTCAGATGGTGTGGATTCCGATATAACAAGAATTATGGAGAGTTCCGGAGTTGGAGCTGAAATTTATCTGGAAAAATTACCTATCTCCGAACCAATGAAAAGAACAGCAAATGCTATGAATTGGAATCCATTTGAAATTGCCTTGACCGGCGGAGAAGATTATTGCCTTATTTGCACACTGGAGAAAGAGGCATTTTCTTCTATTGCAAAAAAATTCAAAGAAAAATTCGCACGTGATTTATTTTCAATTGGAAGAATTACAAAGAACAAAAATATTCGGTTATTCTATAATGGGGATGAAGTAAAATTTAATAAAAAAGGCTTTGATCATTTTAATAAGTGATGAACTATGAAACAATATAATAGAGTGCTCACAATTGCGGGTTCCGATAGCGGAGGAGGAGCTGGAATTCAAGCAGATTTGAAAACTATTTCTGCTTTAGGATGCTATGGGATGTCTGTTATAACTGCTTTGACAGCCCAAAATACGGTTGCGGTAACAGGGATTTATCCTGTTGATGCAGATTTTGTGGGCAAGCAAATTGATGCTGTGATTTGTGATATAGGTGTGGACGCAGTCAAGATCGGAATGCTGCTTTCAGCGGAAGTTATCAAAGTGATTGCAAGAAAATTACAAGAATACAAAATTAAAAAAATAGTCCTCGATCCTGTGATGGTGGCAAAAAGCGGTGACAAGCTTCTGCAGGATGATGCCATTAATGCATTAAAAGAGAAATTAATACCACTTGCTACAATTATTACACCCAATCTTCCGGAAGCCGAAGTTCTAATTGATCACAAGTTAAACGATAAAGAAGATGTCGAACTTGCTGCGAAAAAATTATTGGATTGTAATAACCAGGCAATACTAATAAAAGGTGGTCATTTTGTAGGAGATGAAAGCTCGGATTGTCTCATCCTCAAAGAAAAAGATCAAATTGAGATACATTGGTTAAAGGCGCAGCGCATTTACTCAGCGAATACACACGGTACGGGTTGCACTTTATCTTCTGCCATAGCATCTTTTATGGCAAGAGATTATAGTATTTTCGAAGCAGTTCGAGCTGCTAAAGATTATATCACCAATGCTATTATTAAAGGCGCTGAATACAAAATAGGCGAAGGACACGGTCCCGTGCACCATTTTTATGCATTATGGGAGGAAAAGGAATGAAATTCACGCAGAGCCTATGGGAAGAAACAGAAAACATTTATCAGAAAATCATTAACCATCCCTTAATTATTGAGTTAGCTTCAGGAGAACTGGATATCAAAAAATTCCATTATTATATTCAGCAAGACGAACTCTATATAAAAGATTACTCAAAAGCATTATCTTTTCTTGCTGGTAAAGCTCCGGACAGTGAGAAAATGAATATCCTCCTAACTTTTGCAAAAGATGGTTATCTTATAGAACATGAACTACATGAACATTTCTTCAAAAAATATGATATACCCAGAACAAAATTTAAAGAACCTGCTTGTTTAGCATACTCCTGCTTCCTGCTGTCATCAATTTTGACCGAATCGTATGAAGTAGGTTTATCTTCACTTTTACCTTGTTTCTGGATATATCGGGAAGTGGGTCTGCACATTTTTAAAAATAGTAAACAGAATAATAAATACAAAGCATGGATAGAAACCTATGTTGGTGACGAATTCAGAAAGCAGGTCGAGGAAATGCTTAGATTAACTGAAGATGCTTCTAAAAATGCTAATACAGACACGAAAGAAAAAATGATGCAGGCATTTTTTTATTCTACACAACTTGAGTATCGGTTCTGGGATGCCGCATATCATCTGAAGAGATGGTAAGTTAGAATTATTTATTTTATTCAAATTAATTTTTAACATCAAACTGTTAACCTAGCTTCTTCTATAAAAAAATATTGGATAAAGCAATTGATGCGTTCAGTGTAGCGAATACTTATTTTATCTATAAATTAAATAAGATTGGAAATCTGGAACTGAGTTTTAGAGTTAATAACATTTTCAATAAAAAGTATGAAACTGCCGGTTATTATGATAATTGGTGTTCGGTTTACGGAACTCCGGGAAATTATTATTTTCCTGCTGCCGGACGGAATATTATGCTTGGTGTGAGGATGAGGATTTAGGGGTGTATTGGAATCCCTTGCAGTTCCCTTTTATACGAAATTACGTTGCAATTTCTAAAAGGGAAACGTAGAAAAGCATGGAGAATAAGCTATTGAAGCGTAAGGGTAAATCAGTGACCTGCCCTTCTTTATAATCTGGTTACGAAGTTTTTCTTCGTAACTTTCTATCTGTTTTTATTAACCCGACTCGAGTTGGAACAACCCGAGTCGAGTTAGTAAACAAAAAACGACGACCGTACAATTGATCCTTACAAAGTGGTGAATGCTTTTGTTATCTATAAATTTACAAAACTATTCGGAAAATCGGATATCAAACTGAATCTTAGAATAAATAATATACTGAATAAAGGATACGAAACTGCCGGTTATTATGATAGCTGGGGGAGTGTTTATGGTCATGCCGGGAATTATTACTGTACCG
>DAOVQH010000232.1 GCA_030628755.1 Candidatus Cloacimonadota bacterium
CAATTTCAGCTTTAATGAACATCAGTGAAACCAGACCACCCTGTAGTGCTGAAGGAGGTATTCGCAATGAAGGTTGGGGTGATTGGATGCAGGCTGCTGAAGCTTTACGTCAATTCGCAGTAGCTTATGATCTGTTGTTTGTTGAATTAACTACAGAAGAAAAAGAATATATTGAAAGCCGTCTAGCAGCTCAAACCAATCAGCTATATCGTAACTTTTCCCGAATTCCCAAAAGTTTGAATTCTACTGATATTGCCATTGGAGTTGGAATACCAAAGAATAATCATATTGTTGTTATTGCTATTGGAGTTGCAACGGTTGCCCTGGTTCTTGAACACAGGAATTCACAGAAATGGTTTGATACTGCAATATCGGAACTTCAAAGCGGACTGGCTTTAATTTTATCTGATGGAACGTATCGGGAAGGAGCTTATTATGCTCGCTATATTGCTTCAGCATTGTTTCCTTTTACATTATATCTTGATAACATAACAGGTACAAATCTCTTTGAACATCCTTCTTTGAATCGCTTTAATCGCTGGTTGATTGATATAGAAAAGCCTGATGGAAGTGTTCCCGGTTTTGATGATGCCTTCCCGGAACGTTTTTTATATCAACCTATAGGAGTTGGACTCTCTCCAGTTGGTAATGAACTTCGCTATCTCTTTGAATTGAATCAAGATCGTTTTTCAAAATCCAATCCAAACTATGTGGAAGCATTTTGTGCTTTTGATGACAGGGTTCGACCTTCCAGACCTTCATATAATTCAGTAATTTTCTACCCGGATGGGGGCATGACCATTTTTCGTGGGAATAACGAGATTTATGGTCTTTTCCTGGGAGAACCCGGGCGTCCTAACATTTCCAAACATGACCATATTGAACCGACTGCATTTACTTTATCCGCATTTGGCAAAGACTTGCTTATCGATGCTGGTTATGGTCCTGAAGGTGTTAGCGGTAAGAATCGAGAATGGTTTACTTCTGCTCAAGCTCATAATATACCACTTGTAAATGGATTGGGACCAAATCAGAATCCGGTTTGGGGAGATAATCTTGGTGGAACAATGACGAATTATTTTGAAACACGCGATTTTTCATCATCCACTGTAAAAGCTAGTTATCGAAATACAGAAATTCAAAGAACTATCTGGTTCGCTGGACAAAGCTACTTTGTTGTTATTGATGATCTATCATCGGAGTTTAAAAACCGGTACTCAATTCCATGGCATGGTTTAGGAGAATTTAATTTAAATAGTAATAATCATGCACAATGGAAACAAGGGAACATACTTCTTGATGTGGAGTTCATACACACTGATGATAAACCTCTTACAATTGTAACAAAGCAGGGACTGCATACACTTTCAGCATATGATCGACAGCATACTACAGCAGTAGTCCAATTACCACGGGCAAAGAATCAGAAATTAATAACTCTTTTTATCCCGCAAAATATTTCTGAATATCCATTACGAACACAAAATCAAACACTTCTCAGTATAGGACATGCAACCGCTCGGAAAATAAGCTCTATTGACGAATGGTGGGAAGATATTATCGTTTTTGCAGACAGTACATGGGAATGCAATGGAGTCCAAAGTGATGCAATAATTACAACATTCCGTAAAACTCAGTTTTCAGATATTGAGTTTATTTCGTTAATTTCAGCTTCCTTTTTAACTATTGATGGTGAGAAAATTTTTGAATCAGATCAACCTATCGATTTAACCATTAATTTTGATGAAAGAGGATGGTTCGGATATCTTGATCCAAAAGTGCAAAATCTTTCTGAGAAAAATGGAGAGAACGTAGTTATTATACTTTTCACGCATTCAGACCCTGGAGTTGTACTTTTTAATAAGAAAACGATTAATTATGAAAGGTTGGATAGCTCGTTAAGTTTCCAAATACAAAGAGCAGGAATTTTCGAAATGGGTTTTATAGGTGGTAGAATAAAAACAACTGAACCGGTTCGACAGAATCTACCTATTCTTGAGAAGTTGAGTTCTGCACCGGATCTGGAATGGGAAATGGATAATCTATCCTCGTATGAAAATTCACAACTCCGTAATGAAATTATACAGATTGTAGGTTCAACAGCTATTCGTCAGGTAGATAACTGGATTGGTAAAGAAGATGTATTGCCATCGGTGTATGGAATTACATCAGGTATTTTTGGTAGTTTATGGAATGCTTCTGGTGATTTTCAATATAATTTACCTCAGAGATTCAAGCTGGAAAGGAATATTTCAGGACATAGAATATATTATTACGAAGAAGGTTTCTTAACAGAGAGTGGTATTAATATACGACATCATCAACTCTCTGCAGATGAAACTTTCTATATTGCTCACGATCGGTTTTTTGATGATCATAATAACACCAGTCTGGAACTGAATTATGATAGATATATGATACGATCTAATCTTGAAAATTATGAAAATGAACATGCCTATCAGTTTGACTTAACCAGAGAAAACAGAGACGGGTGGTTAGGCTTTTATCATTCCCAAAATGATTTTTATAATGAACAATCAAATGCTGTTTCCTTCGGGCATAAAACTTGGTCAGGTGATATATCGATAATACAATATCAGAGCAAATCTCCCTATGAAGTTTGTTTTTTTGGAAGGAAAAGAGGTAGATTCCTTTCTTTTTCCCTGGATATAACTGCAAAAGAAAATACAGGATTAACTTCTTATGTTCTGGATAATTCATTTCGAGTTTCCAGACATTTATTGCTGTTTTCTAGTATTAAAGAAGTAGAAGAAAATGAATACAATCAGGAAGAAAGAAAAATCTCGGCATCAATGTATTTTGAAATTGATAAATTTAACGGGTCACTATCTGTAGAAAAAAGTAACAACCAAGAGCTTTTTGGTTCCTGGAAAAGTACATTTCGTCAGCAGAAATGGCGATTCTATAGCCAGGGAAGCTATGAAAAAGTACTTGAAGGTGATTTTGGTGTATCGTATCGTTCTTCGTTATTCTCCTGGCAGAATAATGTACTGAAAGGTAAAGAAAATTTATGCCTATTATCCTTATATCCGTCTTTAGTCTGGACTTCTACCGTTCAGACAAGATGGAATTTTTCATCACAGGAATTCGATGATATTGTATTAGGAATTTATTATCATAAAAATAATCGATTTGGAGGAGAAGTTAATTTTATCCTGGAAGAAGATAAGAATTTAACCGGCTTAACCGGGATAGTTGATCTAATGATCGGAAGAAGTGAATCTCTACAGATATTTGTTTCTACATACCTGGAAAAGAATGGGAAAGTTCATAGCTATGAGATAAATATTACCCAAACAGGTAAGAGCACTGCTCCGGGGATTTTAATTTCTTGCGATGAGCGGGATTTTTTTAGATGTGAAGGTTACTTGAAATGGACATTTTAAATAATGACAGTTTGTAAGCAATCTGGATCAACCTTCTGGCTTTTGATAGATTTTCTTTGTAGTTTACACTATCTTAATAAATCCTAAATCTCAATCTCCCCTGTACAGTTACTGCGTTCCTTACGGGGCAGGCAAATTACAAACACCTTGCCAAAGGCAGGCAAGAATCTCAATATTCAATGACCAAAACATATTTGGGATTTTGACAAATCAGGCAGTCAAAATATATTTATATTGACAATTAAATTTGTCATTTTGAATTTGCTTCTGAAGGTAGTGTATCATAATTTATAAAAGATTATGAAAAAAATAAGACAGTAACTTTCCGAATTTTAGTCAGAAGATTTCCTATGGTGGAAGCTTCGGAAAGGAAAAAATATCACAGAGAAAACTAACATCTTTGTTCTTGGTGCCTTGGTGCCTTTGTGGTAAGCTGAGGAGATCAGATGAATATAGAACTTAATGAACTTTTTGCAATTCAAAACAAGCTGATTTCTCTAATTCCTTTGAAGTTTAAGCGATACCTATTTGAAAAGATCAATTGGAATAACAGGATGATAACTATAACCGGAGCAAGAGGAACAGGAAAGACCACAATGGTTCTACAACATTTTAAAGAAAAATATAAAACAGTAGAAGAATGCCTTTATATATCAGCAGACAATCCTTTAGTACTAAAAAATGGAGTTTATAATATAGCAAGCGAATATTTCAAATTTTATGGAGATGCTGTTATAATAGATGAGATTCACAAGCAGACGAATTGGTCATCTGAGGTTAAAGCATTATATGATGCTTTTCCAGATAAAAAGATAATTATACTCGGAAGTTCCAGACTTAATATTCTAAACAAAAAAGGAGATCTCTCTCGAAGAACATTGATATATAATTTGAAAGGATTATCTTTTAGAGAATTTTTAGAATTGAAATATGAAGTTCATTTCTCAAGTTTTGGTCTGGAAGAAATACTTTCAGATCATATAAAAATCAGTTCCGACCTTTTTCATATAAACAGGAATATTTTAAAACATTTTATGGAATACAAA
>DAOVQH010000042.1 GCA_030628755.1 Candidatus Cloacimonadota bacterium
GTGCTATTTATCATGGATTTTGTAAGTGCGTTAGGAAGGATTGGAAAGTTACAAAGTAGAAGGATAAAATCCTCTTCCTAAAGCCACTATGGAAACAAGTGTAGAAAATTAGCGTTTATTCGCGATTTAGGAAAAAATGAAATTCATAGCTGACTTCCACATCCACTCCCATTTCTCCATTGCAACCAGCAAGCAGCTTGTGCCAGAATATCTGGATTACTGGGCAAAATTAAAAGGCATAACAGTTGTTGGAACCGGAGATTTTACTCATCCGAGTTGGTTGAAAGAGTTAAAGGAAAAACTTGAACCTGCTGAACAAGGTTTATTTAAACTGAAAAAAGAATATGTCCCAAACTTCCGAAGTTTCGAAAACTTCGGAAGTTTTTCTGAAAAAGAAGTCCGATTTATCCTCACTACTGAAATAAGTAACATTTACAAAAAGGCGGGGAAAGTCCGAAAAGTTCACAACATGATTTTTGCTCCAGATTTTGAAACTGCAGAAAAGATTCAGCAGTCATTAGTAAATATTGGTGGAAACATAACATCAGATGGCAGACCCATACTGGGTCTGGATTCAAAAGACCTGCTGGAAATAGCCCTGAACTCTTCTGAAAATATTCTCTTTGTTCCTGCTCATATCTGGACTCCCTGGTTCTCTGTTCTGGGTGATAAATCCGGTTTTGATTCGATCGAGGAATGTTTTGAAGATCTATCAGAACATATTTATGTTGTGGAAACAGGGTTATCATCAGATCCACCAATGAACTGGATTTGCAGTTTTCTTGATAAATACACTCTTATTTCCAATTCTGATGCTCATTCTCCTGAAAAGTTGGGTCGAAATGCCAATATTTTTAATACAGACCTTTCCTATAATTCGATTGTAAATGCTTTGAAATCTGGAAATCCTGAGCAATGTCTTGGAACTATCGATCTTTTCCCGCAGGAAGGAAAATATCATTATGACGGTCATAGGAAATGTGGCATTCTCTGGGATCCGGTTGAAACTTTAAAGCATAACAGAATCTGTGCTGAATGCGGGAAAAAAGTTACGGTTGGCGTGATGAATCGAGTTGTGCAGTTGTCTGATAGAGAGGATTTCAAAGAGAGAAGAAACCGTCTTCCCTTTTATTCAATCATTCCTTTAAAGGAGATTCTATCAGAAATTTCAGGTGTCGGACCAAACTCCAAAAAGATTGATAAAGAATATTATTCACTTCTGAAAAATATTGGTTCTGAACTTGATATTCTTCTCAATATCCCAATCGATGAAATTAAAAACAAAGGAACGGAAATTCTCTCTGAAGCTATCAAGAGAATGCGAAATGGGGAAATCTACATTAAAGAAGGTTTTGACGGAGAATTTGGTGTAATCAAGGTTTTCCAGAAGGGAGAAATACAGTCATTTGATGATACATTATTCGATGATTTTGTTCAGATAAAACCTCCTCCAAAAAGAAAGCTCATTAACTTTGACCTGGATGAATACAGAAGATTACAAAATATGCAAAATGAACAGCAATCAAAAGACATGGAAATTAAGAAAAAAGTAATGTCTGGAAAACAAGACCTTTTAAGTAACCTGAATCCAGAGCAGAAAAAAGCAGTTGAACACACGAAAGGACCTGCATTGATCATTGCCGGACCCGGAACTGGCAAAACCCGTGTAATTGCTGTTCGTATCGCAAACCTGATCAAAAATGAAAAGGTAAATCCTGAGAATATTTTAGCAGTCACTTTTACAAATAAAGCTGCCAATGAGATGAATGAACGGTTGGAACTTCTTCTCGACAAAGAAATTATTTCAAGACTTCAGGTTAGCACTTTTCACGCTTTTGGATTTAGTATTATCAATGAATATCTCGATAAAACAGGACGCAGAGAAAACTTCTCAATTATCGATGAATATGATAAAAGAATAATTCTGCAACAGCAATTGGGATGTGATAAAAAGCAGGTTAAGAAAATCTCCGATTTCATAACAATAGCCAAACAAAACTTGAAAATACCTGATGAAATTAATGAAAAAGAAATTTCCGAAATTTTTAAAAAGTACGAAGAAATTTTAGAAGAACAGAATCTTTTTGACCTGGATGATTTGATCTGCCAACCTTTTAAAATTTTTGAAAAACATCCAGAAATACTCGCTCATTACAGGAAAAGATATCAATGGATTATGATCGATGAATATCAGGATATCAACTTTGCTCAATACCAGATGATACGCAAATTGATGCCGGAAAATGATTCCAATCTTTGTGTTATTGGTGATCCGAACCAGGGAATTTACGGATTTCGAGGAGCTGATGTTAAGTTCATCAATAAATTTATTGATGATTACCCAAAAGCAGTGACTTATCACCTGAAGAAAAGCTATCGCTGTCCTGAAAATGTTCTTAAAGCTTCCAGGAATGTTATCCAAGAAGAATCAGAAAAAGGATTTATAAAAGGTATAGAATCCGATCTGAAAGTAAAAATCTCAGAAAACAACTCAGATAAAAGTGAAGCAGAATTTGTTGCCAGAACCATTGAAAAAATGATGGGTGGTTTGCGATTCTTCTCGATGGACAGCCAGATCACAGAAGGCAATGAAGAAGCTGAAATTAAGAGTCTTTCCGATTTTGTTGTACTCTGCAGGATCAAAAACCAGATGAAAGCTTTAGAAAAAGCATTCAATGACCACAGTATCCCTTATCAGAAGGTTGGAACAGAATCGCTTTTCAGCCAGGAACCGGTTAAATCAATTATTGAAATAATCAATTTCTTAAGAAATCCTGACCAAACTTACTTAAAAGAGAAATTGCTAAAAAAATCGAAAAGTATTGATATTAGAAAACTGAAAAAAAAGACTTCAAATAAATCATTAAAAGAAGCGATTCTTGAAATTATTGATAATTATTTTAAAGAAGAAAAGGATAAAGAGGAAATTAAGAAATTAATCGCCTTTGCTGGAAACTTCAGAAATAATACAGATGAATTCCTGAAAAATATTGCCTTGGGAACAGAAGTAGATGTTTTCAAACAGAACCTGGAAAAAATTACTTTAATGACTCTTCATGCAGCTAAAGGTCTTGAATTCCAGTGTGTTTTCATTGTTGGCTGCGAGAATGGTTTGCTACCATATTCCCTGTTTGAAAGTCAGGTTTCGGATTTTGATGAAGAAAAACGACTGCTTTATGTAGGGATGACAAGAGCTAAAAAATTTCTCTTTCTAACTCATGCAAAAAGAAGATTCATTATGGGTAAGGAATACAGATTAGAAAGAAGTTCTTTCCTGAATAGAATTGAAGAGGAATTGATCGAGTATTCAAAATTAGAATACAAGAAAAAGAAAATAAAGAGGAAGGATGATTTGCAGCTTGAATTGTTTGAGTGAACTTCTTATTGTTCCCAATCCCCCCAGACTGTGTGAAAATCAAATATTTGCTGATTTTTAGAACTCAAATTTTAGTCTCCTTGATTCGAGATCGTTCATTAGTAGTGAAATATCGAGTTCTCTTTTCCGTCACTGAGTGACGGGCTACTGTTTTCACACAGGCTGCCCCGATTGGGAACACAACATTCTGCACTCCCCACCTTGTTCCCAATCCCCCGATTGGGAACACAGTATACAGCAAAACCCCTGTTTTGTTTTGTAGCTCTGAAACAGGATTTCTGAGAAAGTGCGTTCCCAACGAGGAAGAAGCAAGCGGGTATGCCTTGTTCCTATCCGGCAGTTGCCGGATGGGAACACAATAAAACCCCTGTTTTGTTTTATAGATCTGAAACAGGATTTCTGAGAAAGTGCGTTCCCAAAGAGGGCTTTGGGAACGATGATGGTTTGAGGATTGGGGACGATGAGTGAAGATATTAGTAAAAAAGAATAAGAGGAAAACAATGCGTTCAAGATTCAGATTTGTAGATTTAGAAAATCAACTTTATTTTATGACTTTTACTGTTGTTGCAAAAATTCCAGTATTTACAAATTCAAAATATATGGATGTTATAATCAATAATTTCAAATTTTATAGAGAAAACGAAAATCTGAAAATATTCTATTATGTGATCATGGATAATCATATTCATTTAGTAGCTTCTCACGAAAAGAATATAAGTCGAATTATTCAAAATTTCAAGAAATTTACTGCTAAAGAGATTTTAATTTTATTGAAAACTGATTCCCGGGAATGGATTCTGTATTTATTGAAGTATTATAAAAAGAAGTATAAAATAGAATCAAAATATCAATTCTGGCAGGAAGGAAGCCATCCGGAAATGATAATTAATTTGAATATGTTAAATCAGAAAGCAGATTATATTCACAAGAATCCTGTAAAACGCGGATTAGTTGCTGAAGAACAGGATTGGTTGTATTCGAGTGCAAGGAATTTATATGGATTAAGCAATGTTTTTGAGGTTGACCAACTTGAATTTTAACTCATTGTTCCCAAAGCTTCAGGACGTGAATACTAAGTAATTCACTGTTCCCTCTTTGGGAACACAATATGAAGCAAAACACCTGAAAGTGCGTTCCCAATCAGGTTTACCCCGTGGAATTCAGTTTGCTGAATATTTCACTGGGGGGATTGGGAACGAGAATTAAAGTGGGGATTGGGAACGAGAAGTAAAAGTATTGGGAACGAGAAGTAAAAAAGTGAAAACACTTGTACATAGAGATTTTGAAAGGGGAATTTACCAACAAACTTGGGAAGGGAAAGATGATAAATAATATTTTAATATCAGGATATCCAGGAGTAGGTAAAACTACTTTAATTATGAAAATTATAAAAAAACTAAACTGTAAGATAAATGGATTCTATACTTACGAGAAAAAAGAATCAGGAAAAAGAACAGGATTTTATATCACAGATTTTTCAGGTAACCAAATGGTTATGGCAGATATTAATTGCAATTCACTTTATCGAGTAGGCAAATATGGTGTAAATGTAGAAGCAATTGAAAAAATTGGTATTTCTGCTTTAGAAAATGCAAAAGTAAATGCTGATTTAATCATCATTGATGAAATTGGAAAAATGGAAATGTTCAGTTCAAAATTTTGTGAAATATTGGAAACTATATTTAATTCTTCAAAACCGGTTCTGGCAACCATTAGAATAAAAGATTACCCCTTAACTGTTAAATTGAAAGCCAGAGATGATGTTAAATTATTTAACCTGACAATTAATAATCGAAATGAAATGGAAAAAATATTATTGAAAGTAACTAACGATCTACTTGCTCAACAATTTCGTAAATAATATCAAGAATGGGATAATGTTTATTCAATGGGTTCATTTCCAGGTATTGGATAACAATATTGTAAATAGGAAATACGAATTTTGTGGACATAAAACCCCGGGAATCTGGGAATATAAAAATGAGAGAAATAAATAAATTCTGGATTGGTATCGATGTTGGCTCAGTTACAATTAAGATTATCTATCTTTTCCCTGATAATAAGATTTCTATAAAAAAATATGTAAGACATTATGGTGAGCCGATTTCATTAATTTTAAATTTGCTTGAGGAGATTCCGACTGATGAGATTCAAGGTATATCAGTTACGGGTTCAGGTGGAAGGTTTCTATCAGAACTTTTGAATATAAACTATATTAATGAGATTGTTGCTCAGGCAAAGGCAAATGCTGTTTTATATCAATACATTAGAACCGTGATTGAGATTGGTGGTGAAGATGCAAAGTTAATTAATCTTAAAGATAGTAAAGAGGGTCTTATTGAGGATTTTGCTACAAATACATTATGTGCTGCTGGAACCGGTTCATTTCTTGACCAGCAGGCATCGAGACTGGGGATAAACATATCTGATTTTGGGAAATTTGCACTTAAATCAAAAAATCCTCCTCGTATTGCAGGAAGATGCACTGTTTTTGCCAAGACAGATATGATCCACCTTCAGCAAAGGGCAACTCCTACTCATGATATTATAGCAGGATTATGTAATGCCCTGGCAATGAGTTTTAAAAGTACAATCTGTAAAGGGAAGAAATTCTTGAAACCAATTGCTTTTGAAGGAGGAGTAGCAGCAAATCAGGGAATGGTCAGGGCATTTGAGGATATACTTGGTCTGGAGAGAGGGGAGTTAATTATTCCAGAACATTTTGCCTGCTTAGGTGCAATTGGAGCAGCAATCGTTGGTAAAAGCATAGGAAAGAAAAGAGATTCATTTGATTTTATGAAATTGCAGGAACAATATACATCTATGATGAACAAGGAAAAATCATCTTCCAGACTTTCTCCTTTGAAACTAAAGAACAAAAAATTTGTGGAAGAGAAGGTTCACACCGTTAGAAGTCATCATCAATTTCAAGATACACCCCCATCATATCTTACTTCTAACGGAATTCATCCATCTCATGAATTAATTGATACCTATTTAGGGGTGGATGTTGGTTCACTCTCCACAGATTTAGTTCTTATTGACGATAATAACAATGTCCTTGCTAAAAGGTATCTTCCCACTGCTGGAAAGCCAATCAAGGCAGTATGTCGCGGTCTTGAAGAAATAGAGAAAGAGATTGGTGATAAAGTCAGGATCAAGGGTGTGAGCACAACCGGTTCAGGAAGGTATCTTATCGGTGCATTTATTGGTGCTGATATTATTAAAAACGAGATAACCTCTCAAGCAAGAGCAGCGATAGATATCAATAAAAATGTGGATACAATCTTTGAAATTGGTGGGCAGGATTCAAAATATATCAGCATAAAAGATAGAATTGTGGTTGATTTTGAAATGAACAAAGTTTGTGCTGCTGGAACAGGTTCATTCCTGGAAGAACAGGCTGAAAGATTAAATGTTAAGATCGAAGAGGAGTTTGGTAATTCCGCTTTAAATGCTCCGAGTCCTGTTTCTCTTGGTGAAAGATGCACTGTTTTTATTGCATCGGATTTAGTTCATCATCAGTCAAGAGGAGAAAAAACTAAAAATTTGATAGGAGGATTATGTTATTCGATTGTGCATAATTATCTCAATCGGGTGGTTGTTAAAAAGAAGATTGGTAAGAATATATTCTTTCAAGGTGGAGTTGCATTTAATAAAGGAGTTGTAGCTGCTTTTGAAAATATTTTAGGACAAAAGATAACTGTTCCGCCACATCCTGAAATGACAGGAGCAATCGGATGTGCAAAAATTGTTAAAGAATTGAAGCCGGGGAAAACTAAATTTAAGGGATTCAGTTTGTGGAAAAGAACCTATAAGGTGAGTTCATTTGAATGTAAAGATTGTCCAAATCACTGCCAGATTAATAAAGTAGAATTGGAGAAAAATCTTCCTTTATTTTTCGGTTCAAGATGTGAGAAGTATGATATTGAGAAAAAGAAGCCATTAAGAGATATTCCTGATTTATTTTCTGAAAGAGAAAAAATTCTCCTCGATACCTGCTCGATAGCTGACAACAAACAATTATCAACCGGTTTAAGAATAGGTATTCCCAGAACTCTTCCATTTTTCTTTGATTTTTATCCATTCTGGAAAGCTTTTTTTTATGAACTTGGTTTAGAGGTAATTATATCTTCTCCAACTAATAAAAAGATCATTCAACAGGGAACAGAAAATGTTGTTGGAGAAACCTGTTTTCCAATAAAAGTAGCTCATGGACATATCCTTGATTTGATTGAAAAGAAAGTTGATTATATTTTCCTTCCCAGTATTGTCGAAGTAGGCTCAGATGAAAAAAATACAGGTCTTTGCTGTCCTTATGTTCAAACCATACCATATCTTGCTCAATGTTCAATTGATTTTAAGAATATAAAAATCATTAAACCAATGGTTTATTTAAGCAGGGGGAAAAAGTATCTTGATAAAATTCTAATACAGATAGGGAAAGAATTTAATATCAATCACAAAAGGATAAAAAAGGCAATAGACACTGCCCATAAAACTCAAGTGAAATTTATTCAAACAATTCAAAAAAGGGGGGAAGATGTTCTTGATTCTCTCAATGAAAAGGCAATTGTTATTGTGTCCCGTTCCTATAATGGATATGACCAGGGAATCAATTTTGATATTCCTCTTAAATTGAAAAACCTTAATATATTAGCCATTCCTATAGATTATCTTCCGTTGGATGATGTGGATATTTCAGAAGATTGGCCTAATATGTACTGGGGATATGGACAGAAGATATTGAAAGCAGCAAGAATCATTAAGGAAAATAAAAATCTCAATGCTCTATATCTTACCAACTTTGGCTGTGGACCCGATTCATTTATTGCCAGTTATTTTTCAAAAGAGATGAAAGGAAAACCTTATCTTGAGATTCAAGTTGATGAACATTCCGCTGATGTGGGAATTATTACCAGGTGTGAAGCATTTTTGGATAGCCTTCAAAAAAACAGGGAAAAGAATTTAACTAAAAAGAAAATCTCTATTCCTATTAGAAAAACAGATGACTTTAGAAATAGAACTCTTTATATTCCCTATATGTCAGAGCATGTACAAATTTTAGCTGCTGCTTTCAAAGCAAAGGGAATAGATGCCATGGTTATTCCTCCTTCAGATGAGGAAACCTTATACTGGGGAAGGAAATATACTCTGGGAAGGGAATGTTATCCCTGTATTATAACAACCGGTGATATGATAAAAGTAATAAAAAACAAGGAATTTAATCGTAAAACTTCTGCATTTTTTATGCCCTCCGGATGTGGTCCTTGCAGGTTTGGACAATATAATGTATTTCAGAAGATGGTTCTAAATGAACTTGGTTTCGATGATATTCCTATTTATTGTCCAAATCAGAATGAAAAATTTTATGATGAATTAGCCAGAACTTCCGGAAAGAACTTTTCCAGGCTCGCCTGGCGAGGGATTGTAGCTGTAGATGTAATGGAAAAAATGTTAAGAAAAATAAGACCTTATGAAATAAATAAAGGAGAAACTGAAAGAGTATTTAAAGATTATTTAGAGAAATTATATTCTGCAATAACGAAAGAAGAAAATATTAATAGTATTATAAAAGAAGCAAAAAAATCATTTGAAAAAATTGAAATAGATGAAAATAGGAAACTTCCGATAATTGGAATCGTAGGAGAAATATTTATCAGAAATCATTCATTCTCCAATAATAATCTAATAAAAACCCTGGAGGAATTAGGAGCAGAGGTAAAACTTCCTCCTTCATCAGAATGGCTTCTCTATCAGAGTTTCCTGACAAAAAGAGGAACCTGGCAGAAAAAGGAATATCTAAATTATATAAAGAATTTCATACGAGATGCAATTCAAAGATTTGATTGTCATAAATCGGAAAAAATATTAAAAGGTTTTCTTTTAGATTATCATGAACCTGAGACCGCAGAAATATTAAAATACAGCAGTCCATATCTTTCACCTTTGTTTGAGGGAGAAGCAATATTGAGTGTTGGTAAAGCAATAGACTTCTATCTTAAAGGTGTTTCAGGTATTGTGGCAGTTATGCCCTTTACCTGCATGCCCGGAACAATTGCTTCATCTATTTTAAACCGTGTAAAAAATGATTACGGAGATGTTCCTCTTTTGAATATTGTCTATGATGGGATGGAAGAAACTAATATCAGAACTCGTTTGGAAGCTTTTACATATCAAGCAAAACAGTATGGAAAACAAAGTGCCAATATCCAGGACAAAGAAGAGAATTGAATAAAAGGAGATAGAAATTATGCAAAAAATCATTGCTATTTGTGGACTTATTTGCAATGATTGTCCAGCATTTATTGCCACTCAGAAAAATGATGATAAAGAGAAGAAAAGGATTGCTGAACTCTGGTCAACAGACAAGAAAATACTTAAACCAGAAGATATCACCTGTTATGGATGCCTTGATGAAAAGAAAACTCAAACTAAGTTTTGTAACATTTGTAATGTAAGGCACTGTGGTCTTGAAATGGATGTTATAAACTGTGCTTATTGTAATAGCTATCCCTGTGAAAAACTTGAAAAACTCTGGGAGCATATTCAATCACCGGAAGCTAAAGCGACTCTTGAGAGAATACGCCAAATGGAGAAATCTGGTAATTGAATTTTAAACTTTTCCGAAACTTATCCGGCAGATGCTGGAATTTTCTTCGTAAGAAGTTTCGGAGAGTTCTACAGAATTCTCATAATAATTGTATAATGGCAACTTTTTCAATGGAGTTAAAATGCAGATATTAAAAAAAGTTTTTACTCCTTATACTTTAGTCTTATTAACATTGATTATAGTTATAATCGCAGTATGTTTATGGCAAGGTGACCTTAATAATTTAAGACTACAGAGTAAAATGTCCAATATACACTTAGTTCAAGGAGAAGATATGAATGAACCTGTAACCGGTGCAAAACCAAAAGACTTTCTCAGAGAAGCAATGTTCTATAAAAAATTAGAAAAGGACAAAAAAATAGAATGTCAGCTATGCTTCAGGAAGTGTATTATTCCTGAAGGGAAAAGAGGTGTCTGTAGAAATAGAGAAAATCAGGATGGGGTCTTATATAACATAGTTTACGCAAAGCCTTCTGCTGTTCATATAGACCCCATTGAAAAGGAACCGCAGCTTCACATGCTTCCAGGCACAGACATTTTATGCCTGGGAACAGCAGGATGCAATTTCCAATGTAAACATTGCCAGAATTGGCATCTATCACAGAGGTCTATTGAGGAAATGGGTTATTATAATTTACCCCCTGAAGAAGTTGTAGAGATTGCGTTAGAGAAAAAGATTCCTACTATTTCTTTTACTTATAACGATCCAATTTCGTTCTATGAATACGTTTATGATATAGCAAAACTTGCACAAGCAGAGGGTATAAAAATCCTCTGGCATTCCAATGGTTCAATTAATCCTGAACCCTTAAAGGAGCTTTTAAAATATACTGATGCAGTTACAATCGATTTAAAGGGATTTACTGAAAAATTTTACAAAGAAGCTTCCAATGCAGAATTAGAACCTGTGCTTACAACTTTAAAGGCTATCAAAGCAGAAGGAATCTGGCTGGAGATTGTCAACCTGGTAATTCCCACCATGAATGATGACCCAAAAGATATTAAACGGATGTGTGAATGGATAAAAGAAAATCTGGGTGCTGATACACCTCTGCATTTCTCCAGGTTCTCACCTGCTTACAGAATGACACATCTTCCATCCACCCCCATAAAAACCCTGGAAAAAGCCTATAACACTGCTAAAGAAGTGGGGTTAGAATATGTAACGGTCGGCAATGTTCCCGGACACAAATATAATTCAACCTTCTGTCCGCAGTGCGGTAAATGCCTGATTAAGCGGGTTCATTTTCAGGTGTTGGATAACAATATTATAGATGGAAAATGTAAATTTTGCGGATATGAGATCCCCGGGATTTGGGAATGAGATATAATATTTTGAAGTCATTAAAAGACAATGTTTAGCTCACCTGTCTTCTCCGGCAGTTGCCGGATACGACAAGGCAGGCGGATTGACACAGATCGGCACGGATAAATAATTTAATTATGAACTAATTTAACAATCAAAATGTGAATAGAGATAAAAAATTTGTCAATAATGTCAAAATTGACTTCCTCAAAGTATTAAGAATTATTGTTTTTTTTAGTTATCTTTAATATTCTTAGTTCTCATTCGCCTGCCCTGTAAGGAGGTTTACCCTGTGAAATGCGAAGCATTATTTCATAGGGAACGACCCCCGTCCCGAAAGCATTCGGGACGGGGTAAACTGTATCGGAGTGTCCTTATTGGTTAAATAGTCTCATAAAAAATCAATATAAAAAGTGTTTAATTTTCTTGACAGAAAAAGACTACTTTAAAGTAGTCTACTTTAGAGTAGACTAATTATTGAAAGGATAAAAAGTGAAATTTATAAATAGAGAAAGAGAGTTAAGA
>DAOVQH010000255.1 GCA_030628755.1 Candidatus Cloacimonadota bacterium
CATCAGGTTGAATTAATTTTTGCCAGATAACTTTGGGTACAACTCCAAAATATCCTCCTCCATCCAGCCAGAAAGAACCATCGTGAAGAAAAAAAAGTTCATAATTGCCTAATTGATATTTTTTTACCATTTCTTTTCCTTTCTTTATTTACCACAAAGGCACCCCATTAAATAAAAGAGATTTAACAGGGCAGGCGAAACAACACGAAAAAATTTACTATTATTTTCATTCTTCATTGTAAGGTATTTTTTATAGCTATTCATTAGAAAAAGTTTAAATATTTCCTTTGTGACTTTGAGTCTTCGTGGTTATCTCCTTTATGTATTCAACGATTTCATTAGTAGGTGCTCCCGGTGTGAAGATTCTTTTAACACCCATTTGTATAAGTTTTTTTATATCTTCTTCCGGAATGATTCCACCACCTATAACAATGATATGTTCCGCTTTTTTCTGTTGTAGGAGTTTGAGTATTTTTGGAAAGATCGTCATATGAGCACCGGAAAGAATTGAGAGACCGATGATATCTACATCTTCTTGAATTGCTGCTTCTACAATACTTTCACATAGTTGATGTAATCCTGTGTAGATCACTTCAAAGCCTGCATCTCGAAGTGCTGCAGCAATTACTTTTGCTCCCCTGTCGTGTCCGTCGAGTCCGGGTTTACCGATTAAAATTCTAATCTTTTTATCCATAAAAACCTCCGATGGAGATAATTTCTAAATCCTAATTACCTAATGACAAATAAAATCCTAAATCCTAATGTCTAATGATAAATAAAATTTCAAAACTCAAATATCTAATGATAAATAAATGTTACAACATTCCCAAACTGGGGTTTGGGAACGAGAACCCTTTTTGATAATTTGGCATTTGAATTTTTGTTAGAAATTAGAAATTTGTCCTTTGTCATTTTCTTTGGACTGTTAGGTTTTCTCAAGTTTTTCAACATCGATTAAATCTTGTGGTCTACCTGTTGCTTTTTTTGTAATAATCAGGTCTTCCTTTCCAATAAAATGCATCTCTATATCGTTAATTATGATTGATTCACGATTTTTCCAGGCTTTTTCAAAAGTAATGCCTGGAATAGACATTAGAATATCGATTCTTATAGGAGGATATCCCATTTGATAAAAATAGCCTTTTCTACAAAAATCTTTTGCTGTTAGATTTGAAAGTGGGGCACCAAAATCTTTTAAGGCTTGAAAAACTGCTGATGCATTAATCTTATCGATTGAAATTAAAATATCCAGATCTTTTGTGAAACGTGGTTCTGAATATTTCATAACTGCGTAACCTCCTACAATAAGATATTTAACATTATGCTTTTTGAAAAGATTCAACAGTTCTTTGAAGTCTTGACTGGTGAGCATTTTTACCCCTGATTGTTAAATAATCTTTAATCATTTCATAGGCAGCTTCGAAGATTTTTTTTTCTCCTTGAGCTTGCCAAAATTTTAAATCGAAATCATTATCTTCACCAAGCTTTCCATAATTTTCTTTTATTTCATTAATTTTCTTTGCTTTCTGAACTAAATTATCCGGTAAATTAAGCTTGGTTCTTATTTCTCCTCCTGGATTTTTCATTTCTCGCTTCCTTCTATAATATAGAAATGACTTTTTAACAAATTCTCTGCCAATGAAAATTTCATTGGAAATTAGATAATAAAATTTCTAAATTCTAATTTCTAATTTCAAACAAAATGTCAAAATCCAAATATCAAAATCACATCTAATAGAATTTTTTTGGAAATTTGGTATTTGGATTTTTATTAGAAATTAGAAATTTGTCCTTTGTCATTTTCTTTCTCACTTCTTTTTCAATATTTTGGATTTTTATTAGAAATTAGATATTTGTCCTTTGTCATTTTCTTCCTATTTCTCTCAAAAAATTATTGGTTCATGATAAATACCAAAAACTTCTTTTAAAGTTCCACACATTTCTCCAAGCGTAGTGTATTCTCTAACGCAATCAATTATTCTGGGCATTAGGTTTTCTCCGTTTTCAGCAGCATCTCTTAAATGTTTCAAAGTCTCTTTTACTTTTGTATTATTTCTTTCTTCTTTAATTTGTTTAAGAGATTTTTTCTGATCAATCTCTACTTCTTCTGGAATTTTTAGAAGTTCTATATCAACACTTTCTTCTTCTTCAAAAATATTAATACCAACGTGATATTTTTCTTTCTTTTCCAGTGCTTTCTGATATTCATAGGCACTGCGAGAAATTTCTCTTTGGAAAAATCCTTTTTCAATAGCAGGAACAACTCCTCCCAAAGTCTCGATCTTATCAAAATATTCATAAGTTAGTTTTTCAAGTTTATCCGTCAAAGCTTCCACATAATAAGACCCTCCGAGTGGATCTATTGTATTTGCAGCACCTGTTTCATAAGCAATCAGTTGCTGGGTTCGAAGCGCTATTTTCACAGCTTTTTCTGTAGGAAGAGCATAAGTTTCATCCATCGAATTTGTATGTAATGATTGAGTTCCACCAAGAACTGCTGCTAATCCCTGAAATGCAGTTCTGATAATATTATTTTCCGGTTGTTGAGCAGTTAAGCTGCATCCGGCAGTTTGAGTATGGAATCTGACGAGATATGATTTCGGATTTTGAGCATGATATTTATCTTTCATCAGTTTTGCCCAGATTCGACGAGCAGCTCGATATTTTGCGATTTCCTCGAAGAAATCAAGATGGGAGTTGAAAAAGAAGGAAAGACGAGGAGCAAATGTATCAACAGGAAGACCTTTTTTTATTCCATAATCCACATAAGTATAACCATTTGCAAGTGTGAAAGCAAGTTCCTGCAAAGCAGTAGAACCAGCTTCACGGATATGATAACCGGAAATTGAAATCGTATTCCATTTAGGAACATTTTCAGAGCAATATTCAAGAATATCTGTTATAATTCTCATTGAAGGTTCCGGAGGATAAATCCAGGTTTTTTGAGCTTGATATTCTTTCAACATATCATTCTGAATTGTACCGGTTAGAACTTCTTTCGGAACTCCCTGTTTTTCACCAACCACAATATACATTGCCAGCAGCATTGCTGCAGGTGGATTTATCGTCATAGAAGTAGAAATTTTATCAAGTGGAATTTCATCAAAAAGAATTTCCATATCACGCAGGGTATCGATTGCAACGCCACACTTCCCAACTTCACCTAGAGAAAAAGGATCATCAGAATCTATTCCGTATAAAGTAGGAAAGTCAAAAGCAACTGATAACCCGGTCTGACCGTGTTTCAAAAGATATTTGTAACGATTATTTGTATCTTTAGGTGTACCAAAACCTGAAAATTGCCGCATCGTCCAGAGTCTACCACGATACATATTAGGATAAACACCGCGTGTGTATGGATATTCTCCCGGATAATTCAGGTCTTTTTCATAATCAAAATCTTTATTATCATCGGGAGTGTATAATGGATTTATTTTAATTTTTGAAAGATTAGAGAAATTAATATCTCTTTCTTTTAATTTTGAAAATTTTTCTTTCCATATATCTTTACTCATTAAACCTCCTTCCTTGCCACGAATTAACACGAATATTCACGAATAAACAGTAATGTTTCCGCATTTCTAAATTCAGAAAAGTTTCTTTGTAATCTCCTCTGAAATCTGATGAGGGGTTATTTCCCGATTATAAGCTTTATCGATCATAATTTTTAGCTGTTCTTGATCTATCACATATTTGTGTAAATGTTCCATTATTTTTTCTTCGACTAATTCATTAATTCTTTCTATCAAATTATTCTTTCTTTCTATTTCAAGTTTTCCACTTTTTTCTAAATATTCTTTGTGGGATTTAATAGTTGATACAAGTTCATTGATTCCAATATTCTCAATTGCTGTGGTTTTCAGAATTGGATAATGCCAACCAGTGTTATGTACTCTCAGTTCAAATGCAAATTTCAGTTCCAGAATTAATCTGTCGGCTCCAGTTCGATCACCTTTATTAACAACCAGTATATCTGCAACTTCCAGAATACCGGCTTTCATTGCCTGG